>JBEBJW010000348.1:0-6837 GCA_040079715.1 Myxococcota bacterium
GCGACGTACACCCCGCGCACCGGGACCTGCGACGTCCGCGCCTGGTGGACCGACAGGTCGTGCAGCACCCCGCCGCCGAGCTCGACCAGCCGCGACGGCACCAGCGCGGCGAGGTCGCCCACCGTCAGGTCCACCGCCACCGGCGCGCCGGCCCGCTCGACCGCGACCGCGACCGTCCCGCCCACGTGATCGTCGAGGATCCCCTCGAACGTCACGAAGTCCGGGATCGGCGCCCCGTCGACCGACACGACCACGTCGCCGACCCGCAGCGCGCCGTCGGCGGGCCCGTCCGGCAGCACCTCGCGGATCACCAGCAGCCCGGTCCCGGTGGGGCGCACCGCCCGGGCCGCCCGCTCGGTCGCGTCGGACAGGCCGAGGCGGCGCAGCTCGTCGTACGGCGTGTACTCGGCCCGGGTCTGGAGGGTGCCGCGGGGGACCGGCGCCCCGGCCCGGACCAGCGCCACCGCGCGGGCCACCCGCTCGAGCGGCAGGTAGAACGCGGTCGCGGCGGTGGTCTTCGCCCCGGCGTTCAACGCGAGCACGTCGCCGTCGACGTCCACCACCGGCGACCCTGAGGATCCACCGGAGGTGGCCGACGCCGCCTGGATGTAGAACGTGTCGAAGTCGCTGTACCCGCCGCCGTACACCGGGGCCGGCCGATCGAGGCGCGCCAGGGTGCCGTCGTGGATCGACAGCCGCTCGCCGGAGTCGTTGCCGACCACCCGGATCTCGATCCCGACCGCGGCGTCCTCCGGCCGGAGCGGCAGCGCCTCGGTGGTCATGAACCGGAGCGCGGCCGGGTCGAACCGGAACAGGCCGAAGTCGTGGATCGGATCGCGGTACACCGGCTCGAGCGGGACGACCTCGTTGTCGAGGAACACCGCCTCCGCGTACACCGGACCGGCCGACACCACGTGCCGGTTGGTCAGGATCAGGCCCTGCTCGGCGTCGACGACGAACCCGGTCGCCTGGCTGTTCGACCGGTCGACCCCCTCGAACGCCCGCGGCCGATCCATCCGGATCGTGACCACCGCGCGGGTCACCCGATCGAGGGTCGCCCGCCACCGGTCGGCGTCGTCGTCGCGGTCGGGCGCGGCAGCAGCGCGGGGAGCGGGCGCGGGCGCCGGCGTCGGGGTCGGAATGGCCGCCGCCGCGAAGTTCACGAGCCACCACCCGATCATCGGTCCGCCCCCCAGTGTCACGGAGGATACGACACTGGAACCGGGCTCACGCGACGGTGTCCGGGTCCGAAGGATTCTCGTACCGGTTCGCCGATTCGCCGTGCACACTGTTCTCTGCGGGGGGCGCGATGGTCCTGACGCTGTCGATGCTGGGCGCGCGCGCGGCGGACGGTCCGTCGTCCGAGATCACCTCGACCGAGCTCGCGTGGATGGCCCGCGAGGTCGCGCCGATCGTAGAGCAGGTCGCCGGGCGGCCGCTGCGGGTGATGCCGGAGCTCGTGTTGGCCACCCCGGCGCGGATCGCCGAGGTCGTGTACCAGGAGCAACTGTCGCTGCTGCAGGGCGTCGGCGGGATGCCGGAGACCGAGGCGAAGGACAACGCGCGGAAGACCGCCGCCGACGTGAGCGGGAGCTTCGCCGGCAAGTACGGGTTCCTCGACGGCAAGCTGTACGTGTCGATCGACGGGATCCGCGACTCGCTCGCGCTCGAGGGCGAGCCGGACTGGCTGCTGCGCCCGATGGTCCGGATCGTGGTCGCGCACGAGCTGACCCACGCGCTCCAAGACCAGTACACCGACCTGCAGGCCCTGGTACAGCGGGCGCCGAGCGGCGACGCGATCATGGCGATCAACTGCGCGGTCGAGGGCCACGCGGTGTGGGTCCACGAGCAGGTCGGCGCGCAGACCGGGCTCGGCGACGCGGTCGAGGTGATGGAGCGGTTGCTGGGGTACGACCAGCCGATCCGCCGCCGGATGGACCCCGACGACTTCTACCACGCGTACGTGTACGGGCTCGGGCGCGACTTCGTGGCCTACCAGGCAGCGATCGGCGGGATCGACCGGGTGTGGCAGGTCCTGGCCCACCCGCCCGAGGCGACCGGGATGATCGTCGATCCGACGCTGTGGGACGCGCCGATCGGCGAGGTCGACCCCGAGGTCCGGCGGGTGATGCGGGTCGCGTCGAAGCGGCTGGCGGGCAAGGGCTGGCGGCCGACCGACGGGGCGATGGGCGACTACGACGTGCGCGACCAGCTGATCCGCGCCGGCGCAGACTCCGCGATCGCCGACGACCTCGACGCGGGGTGGAACAGCCGGCTGGTCGGCGGCGCGAACCTCGGGGTCGAGGTCCAGGTGCTCCGGTTCAAGTCGGTCGACGGCGCGCGGGCGTTCGTCGAGGACATGGGGCTGCAGGCCGAGGCGCAGGCCGAGCTCGTCGGGGTCGACCCGTTCATCCGGGCGGACGCCGGCAGCTTCGATCGGGTGCGCGGCGACCGGAGCGCCCGCGAGGCGATCACCGTGTCGTTGATGGGCCCGGTCGACCGGCTCGGGCGGATCTGGGTGTCGCGCGGCGACGTGGTGGTCCAGATCGTGATGGTCAACGCGCCCGCCACCGACCGGGAGGTCGCGCTGTCGATCGACCGGGTGTTCCGCGAGCTCGCCAGCCCGTAGGGCGCCTCGCGCTCCTCCGCAGCCACCGCCCAGCGCCGACGCGCGTGGCCCGGTCGCCCGTGATGCCAGCCTGCCGATGGCTCGTGTCCGGAGGCCCGGTCCAGCGTGAACCGGACGGTGTCCGGACGTCCGGACGAACACGCCGACCAACGCCGACGATGACCCGGCACCGACCGTGCTTCAGCCTCCGCCCGGAGGCAGCAGATGTTGATTGTCATGTCCGCGTTCGCTCAGCCCGCCCAGGCGGTCGTGTTCCTCGGCAACCCGGAGCTGACGTTCCGGGTCGATCGGGCCGCCCACGACTACACCGGCGGCGCCGTGACGCTCACCAAGGTCCGGGTCGGGTTCTGCAGCGGGTCCACCACCGACGTGACCGTCGGGGCGGTGATCGACCCGGTCGAGGCCGTCGTCGTCGCGATCCCGGCCGGCGACCTGTGCGGGATCCAGTGGTTCTGGGGGTCCGACCTCGACGTCGACGGTCCCGGGTACACCGTCCGGTACAGCGCGGCGACGACCGCCGTGGTCCTCGACCCCGACGGGACGCTGCCGCCGAAGGCGCTGAGCCCCTACTCGGTCGTGTCCGGCTCGATGGGCGGCGGTGGACCCTGGTTGCTCGCGTCGATCGACTGAGGTGTCGCGCCCGGCGGATCCGCGAGGTCCCGCTCGGCGTCGGTGTACTCCGAGCACGGGATCCAATGGATGCCGAAGTGGTACACCCGGTTCCGCACGCCGGGGTCGTCCGAGGCGAGCGTGACCAGCTCGCGCTCGAGGTCGCGCAGCTTGGCCACGACCGTCGCGTAGTGGCCTTCGCTCACCGCCACGATCGTCCCGGTGACCCTCCGTTCGTTGGGTTGGCCGGTGTGGAGCGCGTCGATCGCCAACGCCAACGTGGCCCGGTGGTTGGTGGCGACCGCGATCGACGCGTCGCGGCCGCGGATCTCGGACGGAGACCACACCTCCGGGGTCGGGACCAGCCCCCCATGCTCGTCCGGCTGGAGCATCCCGAGCCGGATCAAGGTCGACAGCGCCTCGGACGCGGTCTCGACCGGGATCGTCGGCCGGAGGGCGGCCGCGATCCACCGCGGGTCGGCCCGGAACCCCTCGCACCGGGCGAGCTCGAGCACCGCCCCGACGTACCACCGGGTCAGCGCCTCGAGCTCGTCGTGCCGGAGGGCGGCGGCGGCCTGGTGCCGCTGGTTCGCCGCGACCACCGCCCACGCGGCCCGTCGGGCGCGCCGGGACTCGTTCTCGAGGTCGGCGAGCGCCTCGAAGTACGCGGTGCCGTCTGCGTCGAGCCGGAGGGCGTCGGCGAGCCGTGGCACCAGCTCGGGATCGAGGCGCCGCCGGCCGGTCAGCACGTTCGACAGCCAGCCCTCGGTCATCTCGACCGCAGCGGCGAGGTCCTTCCGGAGGAGCTCGAGCTGGTCGAGGCGGAGCAGCAGGAACGTTCGCCAGTCGGTCGTCTGGTACAGCGGGTCCATCGGCCCCTGTTAACCGTGGCGGCGGATCCCGAGGGCGCGCATCCGCTCGTGGACCCGCTGGCGGTGCAGACCGAGCGCCCGTGCCACCGCGGTGATCCGCCAGTCGTGGTGGTGGAGCAGGTCGAGCAGGCGGACCCGATCGAGCTCGTCGCGCTGCCGGTGCCATCGGCTCGACGACCGGTCCGGGACCGGGGCCGCTGCGTCCGGGACGACCGCGGACCGGAGGTGGCGGGCGTGCAGCCGCGGACTGCCCTCTGCCGCGGCCTCGACCACCCCGACGTGGATCGCCGAGGACAGCTCGCGGACGTTCCCGGGCCACGACCGGGCCACCAGCGCCTCCACCAGGTCCGGCGCGAGCGACCGGGCGATCGTCCCCTCCTCCGCCGCCCACTGGCGGACGAACTGCTCGGCCAACGGCACCACGTCGCCCGGTCGGTCGGCGAGCGCCGGGATCGCGACCACCCGCTCGGCGAGTCGATCGTACAGCTCCGGGCGGAGCGACGCACGCAGGTCCCGGTGGCTCGCCGCAACGACGCGGATCGACGCCTGCCGGGGCATGGTGCAGCCCACCCGCCGGTACACCCCCGAACCGAGGAACGCCAACAGCCGACCTTGGTTCTCGAACGACAGCTCCCCGACCTCGTCGAGGAACAACGTCCCGCCGGCGGCCGCGTCGACGAGCCCGTCCCGATCACGGTCCGCGCCGGTGAACGCGCCGCGGACGGAGCCGAACAGCTCCGCCTCCACCAGGTCCGGCCGGACCGCGCCGCAGTCGAACACCAGGAACGGTCCGCGCCGCCCGGACCAGCGGTGGATCTCGCCGGCATACCGGCTCTTGCCGACCCCACGCGGGCCGGTGAGGAGGACCCGGAGCGTCGACCGGGCCACCACCCGCAGCGCCTGCTCGACCGCGACCGACGCGGGATCACGCGGCTCGGGCCCGCTCACGACGGCTCCCCGTACCCGGCGAGCGCCACCCGGAGCTCGTCGACGACCTGGTCGCGGAGCCAGGTCGGGCCTAGCACGCGGCACTGCTTGCCCCACTCGAGCACGAACCGGACGAGCTCGGACCCGGCGGTGTGCATCGTCAGCAGGACCTTCCCCTCGGGCAGGTCGTGAACCGACTGGCTCGGGTGCCATTCTCTGGCCCGGACGAGGTGCGCCACCGCGGCCGAGAACTCGAGCACCACATCGTCGAACTGCTCATTGATCAACGTCAACCCGAACCGACCTGCGAGCCATCGGTCGAGCTCCCAGTCGGCGGGGTACGCGAACGCGTCCCCGACTCGCGCCTCGACGATCCGATCGATCGCCAGGGTGTACACCCGCTCCTTCATCCGGCCGACGAGGTACAGGCTCCGTCGGTACACCACCAGTGTCAGCGGCTCGAATCGGTCGTACGTCACGTCCCCGGCCGGCCGGCGATAGTCCACCTCGAGGGCTCGGGCCCGGAGCAGCGCGTCGAGGCAGGTGTCGACGATCTCGTCGCTCGGGCCATACTGGCGGGCAGGCTCCGGCAGGTATCGGATCCGGTGCGCCTGCGCTTCGGTGATCGCGAGCTCGCGGAGCTGATCGAACCCGCGGTGGAGGGAGGTCCCCTCCAGGAACCGGGTGACCTCCCGTCCCACCATCAACGAGATCCGGTCGAGTCGGCCGAGGGTGCTGGGCGCGTCGAACACCCACCGGGCAGTCCGGCCGGTACCCTCGGATCGGATCGGCACGTTCTGGTCGCGGAGGGTGGAGATGTCGTCGCGGACGAGTCGGGCGGACACCCCGCACATCGCCGCGGCCTCCGCTGTGGTGAACCCGCCATGTTCGAACAGGTGGATCAGCAGCTTCGCGGTGCGGTGGTTCTTGGTCATGAAGCCAGCGTACCGCGAGTGTCAGATCCGAAGCAGGGCTCGTGGCGGACACGAGAACGAATGTTCACTGCGGGTCTCCCGCACTCGACAGGAGGATCCGCGCCCGCCGTGGCTGCCGTCCGCGCCTGTCCGCCGGTGATCACGTACCCCGTCGACCTGCCAGAATCTGACCGCCGCGTTACCGGGCGCGATGCCGATCCTCGAACCGCCGACCGTGTCCTGCGTGGTGTACGCGTTCAAGGAGGGCCTGCTGTCCGCCGTCGGGCACGACGTGAAGCTCGCGGTGAACGTTTGGAAGCTCGAGACCGACGACGGCGGAACGCTCGTCGCCACGTTCGACCCGAAGACCCTCGCCGTGGTCGCCGCGATGAAGGACGGCGCCGAGAACCCGAGCGCCCTGTCCGACAAGGACAAGCGGACGATCGAGGGCTACGTCCGCGACGACATCCTCGAGGCCCGCCGGTTCCCCCAGATCCGGTTCACCGCGACCGGGGTCGAGCCCGACGACGACGGCACCGGGTTCGTGATCGCCGGCGACCTGCTGCTCCACGGGCGCACCCGCTCGATCACCGTCGCCGTCCGCCGGAAGGCCGATCGGTGGGTCAGCCGGGTGAAGGTGAACCAGGTGGACTTCGGGATCACCCCGTTCCGCGCGATGCTCGGCGCGCTGCGGATCCAGGCGACGATCGAGGTCGAGGTCGAGGTCCCCGCCTCCGTTCCGCTGTCTTGACGGGCGCCCCGAGGACGGTCCCGATGGAACGCATTATTCGGGTCGGCATGATCACCATCTCCGTCGCGTTGTTCCTGTCCGCCTGCAAGACCCCTCCGGCCAACCCGGAGCCCGAGCCCGCGCCCGTCCCTGCGC
>JBEBJW010000349.1:0-6837 GCA_040079715.1 Myxococcota bacterium
CCCCCCACGCCCGCGCGAGCTCGAGCGGGGTCGTCGGCATCCCGCCGATCGCCAGCCCGAGGCCATAATGCTCGACCGGGAGCGCGTCGTCGTGCAGCCCGAGCCGCGCGAGCACGCTCCAGGTGTCGTCGAGGCCGAGCGCGCGGGTCACCGTGATCGCCGGCACGTTCCGGGAGTTCGCGAGGGCCACCCGCGGGAGCATCGGCCCGAGGACCAGCCCGTCGGCGTTGCCGATCCCGTCCGGTCCGCGCGCGAGATCGTCGAGCACCGTCCCGGGCCCGAGCAGGCCGCGATCGAACGCGTGGGCGTACAGGAACGGCTTGAGCGTGCTCCCGGGGTACCGCTCGGTCCGCGAGAAGTCGATCGCGCCCGCGTGGCGCTCGTCGTACCACCCGGTCGACCCCACGTCGGCCAGGACCTGCATCGTCGCGAGGTCGACCACCACCGCAGCGGCGTTCCCGGCCCCCTGGTCCTCCCACCCGGCCACCGCGTCGCGGAGCATCGCCTGGATCCGCCCCTGGAGGATCAGATCGAGCGACGACACCACGATCGGTCCCGGCCCGGGCGGCTCCCGGTCGAACGCCAGGACCGGGTGGAGCGCCGGGGCCGGTCGCACCGGGCGCTCGATCGGACGGAGCGCCCCGAGCTCGAGCACCGCGCCCGCGTGGGCCACCTCGTCGATCACGCCGTCGGACAGGAGCTGATCGAGGATCGCCACCGCCCGGGTCACCGCGCGGGCCCGCCCGTACCGGTCGTACGGGTCGCGCTGGGATGGCGCCTGCGGGATCGCCGCCAGGAACGCTGTCTCCGCCCACGACAGGTCGTCGACCGGCTTGTCGAAGTATCGACGCGCGGCGTACCCGGCCCCGTACAGGTTGTTCCCGTACGGCGCGAGGGTCAGGTATTGGCGCAGGACCGCGTCGCGGCCGAACCGATCGACCAACAGCAACGCGGTGACGGCCTCGACGACCTTCCGCGGGACGGTCCGCGGCCCCGGGTCCTGCAGCCGGGCGACCTGCATCGCGAGGGTCGACGCGCCGGACACCCGCTCCCCCGCGGTCCAGTTCTGGCGGATCGCGCGGGCGATCGCGATCGGATCGACGCCCGGGTGGTCGTCGAACCGCCGATCCTCGAGCGCGAGCGTCGCAGCCACCATCCGGTCCGGCAGCCGGTCGATCGGCCAGAACCCGAGCCGCTCGTCGGCGCCGACGCCGATCTCGCCGAGGAACGCCCCGTGCCGGTCGCGGACCTGGATCGTCGGCGCGGGCGCGACCAGCCGGCACCGGCCCCACCCGACCCCGACGACCGCGAGCCACGCCGCGCCGACCGCCGCGATCGCGCACGCGAGCAGCCACCGGGCGCGCCTCGAACGGCCGGGTCGGCTCAATCGCGGTTCAGGTGAACGTGGGGTGACGCGCCTCCGCGGAGCTCGATCACCTGATCGGCCGGGGCCTGGGTCAGCAGGCGGGTGAGGTCGACCCCGAGCGCGTGCAGCCCCTCGAGGTGGGCCCGCTCGCTCGCCCGGTCGGCCTCGGTCGCGCTCCGGACCGCCGCCGCGTCGCGGTCGCGCTCGGCCCGATCGAACGCGCGCCGGAGGGCCGCGTCCGCCAGCTCCGCCTCCTGCCGTCGGCGCGCGACGTCGATCGCGTGGGCCACCTGCGCCGCGTCCTCGGTCCGGCGGCGGGTCGCGCGGGCGTGCTCGCGCTCGAGCTTGCCGTCCTCGAGCTCCTGGGCCTGGTGCTCGGTCGCGCGCTCGAGCGCCAACCGGGTGCGCGACTCGATCGCCTCGTCGTGCATCCGCTGAAGCGCCTCGGTCGCGCCGTAGCCTCGGTACACCACCTTGTGGATCCGGTACCCGCACTGGTCCGCCCGCGACACGAGCTGCTTGTAGGTCGCCAGGTCGTTCAGTTGCTCGGTGTTTCGCTTGAACGCCTCGAACTCGTACCGCCCGACCCAGTCGATCACGTCCGAGGTGGCCGCGTTGACGATGTCACCGATCGGGTCGTGGGTCGACTCGAGCATCCGCTCGATGTCCACCAGCTCGAAGAACACCATCAACCGCACGGTGAGCAGCGCGTCGTCGGCGGTCCGGACGTCCGGGACGTCGTGGTACATCTGGTCCGGCATCAGCCACAGCTTCTGGAACACCAGCGCGTTCGGGATCTTCACGTACCGGGTGCCGTTCCACCGCGAGCCGTGCCACGAGAACTGGTGCAGCCACTCGCCGGGGGCGGGCACCACCGCGGTCGGGCCGTGGACGATCCGCCGCGACACCGCGGTCCCGGCGCCCGCGTACACGACCACCGCCTCCTTCGCGTCCAGGCGCAGGACCTCTTCGACCTCGATCTTCTGGTGCTCGCGCGGGTCCTCCCACAGGTGGGTCGGGCCGACGAGGTGCTGCTGCTCGCCGTCGCGCCGCCGGACGATCAGGAACTCGCCCGGGTGCGCGGTCCACCGGGTCAGCGGCACGATCCGCTTGCGCCACCCGAACAGCCGCTTCGGTCCAGCGACGATCTCGCTGGCACCCGAGCGGTCGGTCACCAGGACCCGCTCGCCCTCGTCGACCGTCACCCACCACCCGCGACGCCGGGCGGCCGGGGCCTGGCGGGCCCGCATCGGGGGGGCAACCATCGCCGACTGCGGGATCACCGCGGTCTGGTGCGCCCGGGCGTAGTCCTGCGACCACTCCTCAGCCCGCGCGTCCGACGCGACCGCGGCCTCGACCTCGTTCAGCGCGCCCCGCTGCTTCGACAGCTTGTAGTCCATCAGCTCCCCCCCGTGATCTCGACCTTCGCCCCGGCAGACAGGCCGATCGCGCGCCGGTCGTACACCATCTCCGCCGACGCCGCCGGCTGGACGAAGGTTCCGGCGACGGCGGCCTTGGTGCGGAAGTACAGGTCGTACGTCCCCTTCGGCAGCCGCTCGAACGCGTACAGCGCGCGATCGTCCCCGAACGAAGTCCAGGTCGGGTTCCCGGTCGACCGGTTGGCCGGCGTCGCGTCCGGGCCCGCCGTCGCGAGCGCCGGGTTCAACGGCTCGACCCCGGCGGCCAGCGGGACGACCACGATCACGTCGGTCCGATCGACCGGGTTCACGATCCGCACGTGCTCCTCGAGCACCTGGCCGACGGACACGGCGAGCTTCGTGCCCGCGGCGGCGATCGGCCGACGGTCCGCCGGGCCGGACGCCGACACCACCAGCCACTCCCGCTCGACCACGAACCCCGACTGCTCCGGGGCCTGGGCGCTGCCGTCCGCCGCCGGGATCCACCGCGACACGACCAGGGCGGTCGCCGGACCGGCCCCGCTGTCGGTCAACGTCAGCGCCCCCGCCGACGCGGTCGTCGCCCGGGCCAGCGTCGCCGTCGCGGTCAACGTGAGCGGGGTCGTGCGCGCCCCGTCGGCCACCGACACCGTGGTCGCCGGGCCGGCGAGCGTCCGCTGCGCCTCGGCCAGCGCGATCGTCGCCGCGGCGTCGGCGTTCGGCTGACCCCACCCGTCGGTCTTCCCGAGGCGGACCAGCGCGTCCACCAGCTCGTCGAGCTTCGGCTCGGACGGGGTCGCCGCCAGCAGCGCCCGGAGGATCGTCGCGACCTCGCGGGCCTCGGACGGGGCGACGAACGGGGTCCGGTCGGTCCGGCGGGACTTCAGCCCGGCGTACCGCTCCTTGCCCTGGTACAGCTCGGTCACGACCTCGTTCGACACCTTGCCCGCGAGCTCGACCGCCGCCGGCGACGCCCCCTGGCCGCCCCGCGTCGCGGCGAGCAGGGTCCGCGCTTGCGCCTCCGGCACGAGGAACCGGGTGTTCCGCGCCAGCTCGGCGAAGTACCCGGCGTCGAACTTCCCGTCGACCGCGAGCCCGTACAGCGCGGCGGTCCGCTCGGACCACGACTCGCCGTCGAGGAAGTACGCGTAGTCCGACCGGAGCGCAGCGGTCAGCGCCCCCTCGAGCGCGGCGGTGATCCGGCCGTCGACCGGGTACCCCTGCGCCTTCGCGTCGGCGAGGAACGCGAGCGCGTCGGCGGTCAGCCACACCCGCCCCGCCGCGCCCGGGTACTGCGCGACCAGGCCCCGATCGTCGAGCACGACCGGCAGCCAGGCGACCGTCTCGTCGACGATCCCGCGGATCTCGGCGTCGTCCTCGAGCCCGAGCGGCCCGCGCAGGGCCCCGAGCCCGACCACGATCCGCCCGCGCGACAGGATCGCGTCGGTCCCGTGGGGCTCGCCGGTCCGCGACACGTCGACCGCGGCGGCCATCCGGAGCAGCCCCTGGTGCGACCCGACCACCACCGACCGGTGGACGCTCCCCGGCCGCGCGGGCTCGGTCAGCGCCGGGATCGTCGCGGTGCCCTTCGACGCGAGATCGACCAGTTGCCGATCGTACCGGACCCGCCGATCGTCCCGGAGCGGCAACACCGTCTCGGCCGCGTCGGACGCCCCGTCGGACGACCGCTTCGCGCCGATCGTGAGCTTGACGGTTCGGTACGCGAGGGTCCCGTCCTCGCCGATCGGCGGGGTGGTCACGGTGACCGGCCAGGCGACCCGGTTCGCGAGCGCGGGGTCGAGGGGGACCGCCCGCGCGGCGTCTCCCTCGACGGTCAGCCCCGCCGCGGCGAGCTCGACCCGCCCCGGCCCTCCGTCGCCCTCGATCACCCGCACCAGGCCAGCGGCTTCGAACCGGTCGCCCGGCCGCACGAACCGCGGGAGCGCCGGCTGGACCACGACCGGCAGCCGGACCGCGATCTGCCCCGTCCCGACGCCGAACCGCTCCGCGCCGGACATCGCCTTCGCCCGGATCTTGAACACCGTCAGGTTGTCCGGGAGGGCCACGTCGACCGTCAGCGTCCCCGAGGCCGGGACCTTCAGCGACGGCGCGTAGTACGCGAGCGGCCGGAAGTCCTTGCGGACGGTGGCCTTGTCGAGGACGCTCTCCTCCTCGAGCTCGCCGTCGCCGCCGGGCATCGGATCGACCGGGAGCTGGCCGAGCACCTGGTTCCGGGTGTCGTGGACGGTCATCCGGGACTCTCGCCCGTCGACGAAGTCCGGGACCGGATCGAGCCGCTGCTCGCGCCCGAGCGCCAGCACCGCCTGATCGACCAGCCACAGGGTGAGCTCGCCGGCGAGGGGCTTGCCGTCGGGGTCGGCGAGCTTCACCGTCACCGGCACCGTCTGCCCCGGCAGCGCGCGCTCCGGGTTCGACACCGTGACCGTGACCTGGTTCTCGACCGGGTCGATCGGCAGCCACACCGTGGACGCGACGGTCTGCGGCTTGCCGGTGTCGAACCCGTCCGCGGGCGGATCCGCGGTGCGCCCGCGCCGGAGCACGACGTGGACCGGGATCCGCGGCACCCAGCCGGTCTCGATCGGGATCTGGAGCGTCGCCTGGCCGCCCCGGACCTCGACCTGGCGGTACCGGTTGCCGTCGGGGGCCTCGATCACCGCCAGGGCCGATCCCTGCTGGAACGGGCTGCGGACCACGATGTTCGCCTGCTTGCCGGGACGGTACGACTTCGCGTCCAGGCTGAGATCGAACGTCCCCGCCTTCGGCTTCTCCCACCCGACCGCGCCCTCGCCGCCGGCGTACAGGTCGATCCGGACCACCTGGACCCGGTCGAGCGCGTCGCGGGCCTCGACCTCGACCAGATACACCCCGGGCCGATCGATCGGGAGGGACGTCGACACCGCACGGGCGCCGGTCTCGACCGGGGTGTCGCGGACCGGGACGTCGACCACGTCGGTCAGGTACTTCGCCTGGCCGGTGGTGAAGTCGCCCGCCTCGAGCACCGAGTGCCACTCGCGCCGGATCAGCCGCACGGTGGTGTCGAGCCCGGGGACGACCGCGCCGTCCGGCCCCACCGCCACCACCTCGACCGGGATCGCCTTCGCGTCCGGCAGGTACCGGGGCGCCTTCAGCCCGAGCACGAACGCCGGGACCGCGTCGACCCGCAGGGTGCTGGTGACGGTCAGATCGTCCGCGCCGGTCACCGTCGCCTCGACCAGGTACGTCCGGGGGCGGGCGTCGGCCTCGATCCCCGGGTCCAGCGACAGCGACGACTCGCCGTTCGCGGCGGTGGTCGCGTCGATCGCGAGCTCCGGGGTCGCGCGGAACCCGCCACCCCGGCTGTACCGGTCGTCGCTCGACCACGCGAACCCGGCGAGCGACGGAGACGCGGTCGTCGACGCCGGCGTCCACGCGAACGGGAACTGGGTGACCCGCCACCGGACCGGCCGGGCCGCCACCCGACCGCCGGCGTAGTACGTGGCGACCAGCCCCACGTCGAACGCCCGGTCGTTCGCCACCGTGGTCACGTTCTGCGGTCCGGTCAGCGACACCTCGAACGTCGGCAGCCGGTACGCCTCGACCCGGAACGACGTCTCGCCGAACCGCACCCCGCGCTCGTCCTCGAACAGCGCGACGTACGCGCCGGTCGGGGGCTCGTCCTCCTGCCACACGGCGTGGATCGAGCCGCCGCCGGACAGCTCGACCGGCAGCCGCCACTCGGCGTCACCCGGCCCGATCACCACGATCGCGCCGGTGCCGCGCGCCGGCGTCAGGTGCCCCTGGAACCGCGACCGGACGTAGCCCTTGAGCTGGACCTCGTCGCCAGGACGGTACACCGGGCGGTCCGGGAACAGGTGGACCAGCGTCCGGACCTCCTCAGCGCGCCCCGCGAGGTCGCGGAACGCCCACCCGAGCCAGGTGTCGCCCCCGTCGAGCCACGCGCCGTCGACGTACCCGTCCGGCGGGCGGTTCGGATCGAGCACCAGCGCGTCGTCACCCTTCCGGACCACGATCCGGCGGACCGACAGGTGCCCCTCGCCCGGCACGGTCCACCGC
>JBEBJW010000350.1:0-6834 GCA_040079715.1 Myxococcota bacterium
CGTTCCCGTCGGTCGACGGCGAGCCGGTCCGGGTCGACGGGCCCCGCCCGCGGCTGGTCCGCGAGGACGTCGACGCCGCCACCCTCCGGACCCGGCTCGACGCCGAGGCCCGCCGCCCGTTCCGGCTCGACGCCGAGCCGGCGCTGCGGGCGTTCCTGTTCGCGGTCGACGGCGCGCCCGGCGGCCCGCGGCACCACGTGCTCCAGGTGGTCGCGCACCACCTGGTGACCGACCTCACCGCTCAGGCGGTGCTGCTCGAAGAGCTCGAGCGGCTGTACGTCGCCGCCCGGGATCGGGTCCCCGACGGGCTGCCTGCGCCGATCGATCCCGGCGGGTACGTCGCGTGGCAGGACCAGCTCCTCGCCGGACCGGACGGCGCCCGGCTCGAGCGCGACCAGCTCGCGGCCCTCGACGGCGCCCCGGAGGGCCTGGCGCTGCCGACCCGCCCGCGCCCGCCGGTCCGCGAGACCGTCGGGGCCGAGACCCCGGTCGCCCTCGACGCCGCCACCACCGCCCGAGTCCACGCGGTGGCCCGGTCGCTCGGGGTCACCCCGTTCGTGCTGCTGCTGACCGCGTTCCAGGCGCTGCTGTTCCGGTACACCGGTCAGCGGGACCTCGTCGTCGGGACGGTGACCTCCGGCCGGACCCGTCCGGCGCACGCGCGGATGATCGGCTCGTTCGTGAACCCGGTCGCGCTGCGGGCCCGCCTCGGGTCGGACACGCCGTTCTCGGCCGCCGTCGCCGCCTCCCGGACCGAGGTCGCCCGCGCCCTGCGCGACCAGGATCTGCCGTTCGCCCGCCTGGTCGCCGCCCGCCGCGGGGACCGGGATCCGTCGCGGGCGCCGCTGTTCCAGGCCACGTTCGTGCTCCAGCCCGGCCCGCTCGCCGGGTTCGCGGTCGACGATCCCACGGCCACCCTCGCGTGGGGCGGCCTGACGCTGCGGCCGGTCCCGCTCGACCGCCGGATCGCCCAGCACGACCTCGGGCTGACCCTGGCCGAGGTCGACGGGCGGCTCGTCGGCCGGTTCGATCACCCGGTCGGGCTGTTCGCGCCGGACACCGTCCCGCAGCTGGCGGAGGCCTTCCGGCGCCTGGTCGCCGGGATCGTCGCCGACCCGCACGCCGCGATCGGCGCGCTGCCGGTGCTGTCCGACGCCGACCGGGCCGCCCAGCTCGTCGCCGCCGCGGTCCCGACCGACCCCCGACCGATCCACGCCCGGGTGTTCGCCCAGGCCGCGGCCCGCCCCCACGCGATCGCGATCCGGTGCGGGTCGGATGTCCGGACCTACCGCCAGCTCGCCGACGACGCGACCCGGTGGGCCAGGCTGCTGGTCGCCGACGGGGTCTGCCCCGAGGACGTTGTCGGGGTGTGCGTCGACCGCGGGGTCGACCTGCCGGCGCTGGCGCTGGCGGTGCTCGCGGCGGGTGCGGCGTGGCTCCCGCTCGACCCGGCGTACCCCGAGGCCCGGCGGGCGGCGATCCTCGCCGACGCAGGCGCCACCAGGGTCCTCGACCGGGCCCCCCGAGACATCGCCGTCCCGGTCGCGGTCCGCCTGCCGGACGTCCACCCGGACCAGCAGGCGACGGTGATCTACACCTCCGGCTCGACCGGCGCCCCGAAGGGCGTCCCGCTGACGCATCGCGGCCTCGGGAACCTGGTCGACTCGTTCGTCGACTGCTACGGCGCGACCCCCGACGACGCGATCCTGCCGGCGACGTCGATCGCGTCGGCGTCGTTCGTCGGGGAGCTCCTGCCGCTGCTGTGCGCCGGCGGGTCGGTGGTGATCCCGACCGCCGCCGAGCTCGTCGACGAGGCCGCGCTGTCCGCCCGGATCGTCGCCGACCGGGTGACGATCCTCAGCACCGTGCCGTCGCGGCTCGTCGGGCTCGGGAGCGGCGGGACGGCGCTGCGGTGGGTGCTGTCCGGCGGGGAGGCGCTGACCGCCGCCGCCGCGAGCGCGCTCGGGGCCACCCTGGTCAACGGGTCCGGCCTGACCGAGACCACCGCCTGCTCGACCTGGCACGTGGTCCGCCCCGAGGACCGCGACGGGACCGCGCCGATCGGCCGCCCGGTCCGCAACACCCGGGTGTACGTCCTCGACGACGGCCTCGAGCCCGTTGCCCCAGGGGTCGAGGGCGAGCTGTACGTCGGCGGGCTCGGCCTCGCCCGCGGGTACCACCGCGACCCCGCCGCCACCGCCGTCCGGTTCGTGCCCGACCCGTTCACCGCGGGGGAGCGCCTGTTCCGGACCGGGGACCGCGCGACCCGCGACGCCGACGGGCTGCTCCGGTTCGCCGGCCGGACCGACCACCAGGTGAAGATCCGCGGCCACCGGATCGAGCTCGAGGACGTCGAGGCGACGCTCGCCCGCCACCCGGACGTGGCCGACGCCGCGGTCACCGTCCACGGCGAGGGCGCGGACCGGCGCCTGGCCGGGTACGTCGTCGCGCGACCGGGCGTCGAGGTCCGTCCCGGCGAGGTCCTCGCGTTCGTCCGCCGCGACCAGCCGGAGGCGCGGGTCCCGTCGACGATCACCGTCCTGCCGTCGCTGCCGCTGTCGCCGAACGGGAAGGTCGACCGGGCGGCGCTGCCCGAGCCCGAGCGGATCCGTCCGGACGTCGGCGGGTTCTCGGCCCCGAGGAGCGCGCTCGAGCGGGACGTCGCGCGGGTGTGGGCCGAGGTGCTCGGCCTCGACCAGGTCGGCGTGACCGACAACTTCTTCGATCTGGGCGGTCACTCGCTCCTGCTGTCGAAGCTCCACGCGCGGCTCGACGCGGAGCTCGGCCTCGGGCTGTCGCTCGTCGACCTGTTCCGGTTCCCGACGGTCGCCGCGCAGGCAGCGCACGCGGCGGCCGGCGGCGCCCGGGTCGAGGCCGCGGTCCCGGCGCGGAGCACCCACCGCGAGCCGCTGGCGATCGTCGGGATGGCTGGGCGGTTCCCCGGGGCGGCCGATCCGGACGCGCTGTGGGCGATGCTCACCGACGGGATCGAGGGCCTGACGCGGTTCACCGACGACGCGCTGCGCGAGGCCGGCGTCGACGACGCGACCCTCGCCGACCCGACCTACGTGAAGGCGAAGGGCACGCTCGGCGGGGTCGACCAGTTCGACGCCGGGTTCTTCGGGTACTCCCCGCGCGAGGCCGCGGTGATCGACCCGCAGCAGCGGCTGTTCCTCGAGTGCGCGTGGGAGGCGGTCGAGCGCGCCGGGTACGACCCGAGCCGCTACCCCGGGCGGATCGGCGTGTTCGGCGGCGTCAGCATGAACACGTACCTGCTGCTGAACCTGATGCCGCACCTCGAGCTGGTCGCGTCGCTCGACACGCTCCAGGCCTCGCTCGGCAACGACAAGGACCTGGTCACCTCGCGGGTGTCGTACAAGCTCGGGCTGACCGGGCCGAGCGTCACGGTCCAGAGCGCGTCGTCGACGTCGCTGGTCGCGGTGCACGTCGCGTGTGAGGCGCTGCTCGCCGGGAGCTGCGACATGGCCCTGGCCGGCGGCGCGTCGATCCACGTGCCGGAGGTCGGCGGCTACCGGTACCAGCCGGGCGGGACCACCGCGATCGACGGGCACTGCCGGGCGTACGACGCCGACGCGACCGGGTTCGTCAGCGGGAACGGCGCCGGTGTGGTGCTGATCAAGCGGCTGTCCGACGCGATCCGCGACCGCGACCACGTCCACGCGGTGATCCGCGGCACGGCGTGCAACAACGACGGCGCGAACAAGGTGAGCTGGACCGCGCCGAGCGTCGACGGGCAGGCCGACGTGTACCGCGAGGCGCTCGCCGCCGCCGGGGTCGGCCCCGCGGACGTCGGGTACGTCGAGGGCCACGGCACCGGGACCGCGATGGGCGACCCGATCGAGCTCGCGGCCCTGAACCGCGCGTACGCCGGCGCGACCGAGATCGCGCTCGGGTCGCTGAAGACGAACATCGGCCACCTCGACACCGCCGCCGGGGTCTGCGGACTGATCAAGGCCGCGCTGGTGGTCGAGCGGGGCGAGCACGTCCCGACGCTCCACTTCCGGACCCCGAACCCGCGGGCGACGTTCGGGCCGTTCCGGGTCGACACGAGCCGCCGCCCGTGGACCCGCTCGCCCCGGATCGCCGGGGTCACCTCGCTCGGGATGGGCGGGACGAACGCCCACGTGATCCTGGCCGAGCCCCCGCCGCCGCCGCCGTCCGGGCCGTCGCGCGGGCTCCAGCTCCTCGCGCTGTCCGCGCGGACCCCGGAGGCGCTCGACCGGGCCGCCGCCGCCCTCGCCGACCACCTCGCGAGCAGCGACGTAGCCCTCGCCGACGTCGCGCACACCCTCGGCCGCGGGCGCAAGGAGTTCGCCCACCGCCGGACGGTGGTGGCGGCGGATCGGGCCGCGGCGATCGACGCGCTGCGTGCCGGCTCGGGGGGCGCCTCCGGTGACCGCGGGCAGGCCGACGGGTCGACCCGGTCGATCGCGTTCCTGTTCCCCGGGCAGGGCGCCCAGTACGCCGGGATGGGGCGCGGCCTGTACGACCGCGAGCCCGTGTACCGGGCGGCGCTCGACGAGGCGGCCGAGGGCCTCGTCCCCCACCTCGGGCTCGATCTGCGGGCGGTGCTCCACGGCGACGACCACGCGGCCCTCGCCCGGACCGCGATCACCCAGCCGGCGCTGTTCGCGGTCGAGCGGGCGGTGGCGGTGTGGCTCCGCGCGCACGGCGTCGAGCCCGCGGCCCTGGTCGGCCACAGCCTCGGGGAGTACGTCGCCGCCCACCTCGCCGGGGTGTTCGACCTGCAGGACGCGCTCCGGCTGGTCGCGGTGCGCGGGCGGCTGATGCAGGAGATGCCCCCGGGCGCGATGCTCGCGGTGAGCCTCCCGGCCGGCGCGGTGCCGCTGCCCCCGCGGGTCGAGGTCGCCGCGATCAACCACCCCGACGGGTGCGTCGTGTCCGGCCCGATCGACGCGATCGACGCGCTGGAGGGCGCCCTCGCCCGCGACGGGGTGGTCGCCCGGCGCCTCCACACCTCGCACGCGTTCCACTCGGCGATGCTCGACCCCGCCGCCGCCGCGTTCGAGCGCGAGGTCCACCGCGCCCGGCTCGCGCCGCCGACGATCCCGTTCCTGTCGAACGTGACCGGGACGTGGATCACTGCGTCCGAGGCGACCGATCCCGCATACTGGGCCCGCCAGCTCCGGGCGCCGGTCCGGTTCGCCGACGCCGCCCGCGCGCTGCTCGCGGACCCGGGGCGCCTCGCGATCGAGGTCGGCCCCGGCAACACCCTCGCCGGGTTCGTCCGGACCCACCCGGACCGCGCCGCCGGCCACGACGTGCTCACCACCCTCCGGCACCCGAAGGAGGTCGCGGACGACCAGGAGACGCTGCTCCGCGCGGTCGGCCGGTGCTGGACCGTCGGTGGACCCGCGCCGGACCTGCACCGCGGCGAGGACCGGCGTCGGGTGGCGCTGCCGACCTACCCGTTCGAGCGGAGCCGCCACTGGGTCGACCCGCCGACCGGCGTCCGCACCGCACCCGCCGTCCGGGACGTGCGGACGCCCCCCGACACGTGGATCTCGGTCCCGACGTTCACCGAGCTGCCCCCGCCGTCGCCGCGGGCGGCGCGGCGCACCGCGGTCGCCGGCGCGCTCCCCGACGGGCTCGCCGCCAGGCTCGGCGCGGTCCCGCTGGCGATCGACGACGTCGCGTCGGTCGCGTCGGAGCGGCCGGAGTGTGTGGTGTACGGGGTCCGCGACGGCGACGACGCGCTGTTCGGCCCGCTGGCGGTCGCCCGGTCGCTCGCGGTCCGGTTCCCCGGCGCGCCGATCGAGCTGGTGGTGGTCACCGCCGGGGTGTTCGACCTGACCGGGGCCGAGCGGCTCGATCCGGCGCGGGCCGCGGCCCTCGGGCCGGTCCGGGTGCTGCCGCTCGAGGTCCCGGGCCTGACGACGCGGCTGATCGACCTCGACCCGGGGTCGTCTCGGTCGGCGCCGTCGATCACGGCGCTCGCGGCCGAGATCCGCGACGGCGACGCTCCGGAGGTCGCCCTCCGCGGCCGCCGGCGGTGGGCGCTCGGGTACAGCTCGGTCATCACCGCCGGCCCTGCTCGGGACGCGACGGCGCCGACGGGCTCCGGGTCCCCGTCCGGGACCTGGCTGGTGACCGGCGGGACGCGCGGGATCGGCCTGGCGATCGCCCGGTGGCTCGCAGCGCACCCCGGCGTGACGGTCACGGCGGTCGGCCGGTCCGCCCCCGACGACGCGGATCGCGCGGCCCTCGACGCCCTCGGGGTCGAGACCGTCGCCGCGGACGTGGCGACCGACGCCGGGGCCCGGACCGCGGTCGCACGGGCGGTGGCGCGGTTCGGCGCGGTCCACGGGTGGGTCCACGCGGCCGGGGTCGCGGGTGGCCGCCTCGCGATCAGCGGCGATCACGCAGCCGCGATGCAGGTCCTCGCCCCGAAGGTCGCCGGCGCGCTCGCGGTCGAGCGGGCCCTCGCAGGCCAGCCGGTCGCGCGGGTCGTGCTGTGCTCGTCGCTGACCGCGACGGTCGCGATGCCGGGCCAGGTCGACTACGTCGCCGCGAACGCGGTGCTCGACGCGCTGGCCGCGGCCCGGTCGCGCGACGGCGGCGCCCGGTGGATCTCGGTCGGGTGGGACGCGTGGCGCGAGACCGGGATGGCGGTCCGGGCCCATGCCGTCCAGCCCGACGAGCAGGGCGCCAGTGCCCTCGGCGACGGCCCGCTCGGCGCGATCCGAGCCGAGCTGCTGCGGGACGGCCTGACGACCGACGAGGGATTGGCGCTGTTCGCCCGGGCCCTCGGGTCCGAGGACCACGACGCCCCCGGCCCGCAGTGGGTGGTGT
>JBEBJW010000351.1:0-6828 GCA_040079715.1 Myxococcota bacterium
CCGACCCGTGGGTCCAGCACCAGGGCCTGCCGGATCGGCTCCCACGGGACGCCCAGCGCTGACGCCAGGTCGGCCATCTCGTTCGCGAACGACACCTTCACCCCGAACAGCGCGTTCGACGCATACTTGAGCAGCTCGGCCTCGGTGGCGTCGAGCTCGACGAGCGGCGTGGACGGGAACCGGCGCCGGTAGAGGTCACGGACCGCCTCACGAGCCCGGTGCCGGACGGCGGCGGTCCAACCGAGCACCACCCGGGTCGGTGCCGCCGCATCCTCGAGGTGATGCCGCTCCCGGAGGAACTCGGGGTTGAACACCACCGACAGCTCCGGCCAGCGAGCGATCACCCGAGCGCAGGTCCCGGGCGGCACCGTACTCTTGAGCAAGACCGGTGTGGTGACGCGCTGATCGGCGAGCTGCCCCATCACCTCCCAGACGATCCCCAGATCCGCGGCGCCGTTCTGGCCCATCGGCGTGGGGACGCAGACGAACAGCGCATCGGACCAGGACGCGAGCTCCATGAGCGGCCGGGAGCCCGAGATCGCGGGATCGTGGTGCGCGACTTCGGCGACTCCGGCCAGCGCGTGCGCGGTGCCCCGTCCGACGTAGCCGAGGCCGACGACGCCCACCCGGCGGATGGGGGCCGTGCCGAGCTCCCCCGTCATGCCGGCACCCCGGCGGCCCTGCGGATCGACGGTGCCCACTCCAGCCGCTTCACATGGGCGAAGTACGTTTCGGTCGTGACCAGGCCGATGTCTTGCGGGCGTTCGACGTGCACGGCGCGCTCGCCCCACCAGAACTCCGGTCGATCCACGACGTTGGGTGGGAGGACGGAGCGCCACAGCAGCTCGTCGTTCGGCTCGGACACCTCGGCGTCGAAGCTCGCGTCCATCGCTGACGCCCATGACGACGGGGCGTAGTACACGCCGCAGTTCACCGTGGCCCAGTAGTTCGGGATCCGGATGAACCGCGGGGTGTCCGAGCCGCGCACCAGGCTCTCCCACGCCTCGTCGGGCGGGCGAACGCAGACCGTGTCCCAGTCGACCCACAGGAACTCGCCGAACTCGGTCAGCGCCCAGCGGCACATCCAGTGCTTCATCTTGTGGGCCGCATCGCGACGCACGGAGGGCGGCGCGTCCTCGAACACACGTCGGACCTCGAGCCCGAAGGACCGCAGGTGATCGGCGGACGGCTCGTCGCCGGCGAGGACCACCAGCCGGTCACGGTACGACGGGTTCACGTCGAGGCAGGCCGGGATCTCCCGCAGCGTCACGACCGGCGGGTGGACCACGCCGCCGCGGGCGTACGGGTACAAGCCCGCGATCATCGGAATCGCCACGTGACCTCCTCCGCCACGCCCTGATCGTGCCTGGCGCTGGTCCGGAACCGCTCCACCATCCCCTCCTGCACCTCTCGCGGCTGGCTCTCGAAAATTGCCCAGATCCGAGCTTCCTCGGCCGGCGGTGCGTCGTAGCCGAGCTCCGCCGCGTACCGGCGCAGGCGCTCCAGCGAGGTGAGCCCGTGCCGCCAGTTCTTCAGCTCCTCGATCAGGAGGACCTCGCGCCGGGCCACGGAGGCCTGGGCGAGCGGGTGGACCACCGCGCGCCATCGGTCGACGGGACGGTGCTCCGCCCCGATGGCGGACAACGCCAGATCGAACCGCGACAACCGCTCCTCGAGGCTGTCTGGCTCGGTGTGGAGCGGGAGCTCGACGATCCGGTCGCCGAGCTGGAAGCCCTGGGTGTAGGGCTGCTCCGGCAGGGCCACCGCGCCTCGCTCTCGCAGCGTGGCCTCGAGCGCGGCGCGGTCTGCGGGGCTCGGCGACCACAGGTCCAGGTCGCGCGGCGGCCGGCCAGTGAGTAGCGTCTTGAACGCCCCACCCGCCAGGAAGAACCGCGCCGGGCAGTCGAGACCCACGGTCGCCGCCACCTCTCGACGAGCCAAGGCCACCGCGTCCCGCTCGGTAAGGCCGACGAGTGGCGTGGGACGTGCGCCGTGCCAGCTCCGGTAGGCGGTGTGGACCTCGCCAGCGTCCTCCCAGAAGAACGCGGCTTCGAGGTACCAAGGCCAGTCGGCGGCCGTGAGGCGTTCACCCAGCAGGCGCGCAGCCGTCGCCGTCACCAGCGAGTCGTGGGTCGCGAACGCGTGGATGCCGGCGACCCGACCCGTGGCGGCGAGCATGTGGTGGACCAGGAAGCGGGCCGCGGCATCGGCGTCCGCGCAGCCCGGCAGCACCTCGTCTCTCTCCACCAGGTGGCGCATCACCTCCTCGTGACCGAGCGCGCGCCAGGTGTCCCCGGCCCTCGGATCGACCACGTACACCCCCGGGTCGCCGAGCAGGCGATCGGGCGAGCAGGGGACGTCGAGCTCCGCGCCCTCGGCCAGGCGTGCGCCGGTCTGCATGGTGCGCAGCAGCGGGCTCGCCTGCACCGACCGCAACCTCCCCCGCAGGCGCTGGCCGAGCTCCAACGCCAAGCGGTGGCCATCGTCGGTGAGCGGGAGCGCAACGCCGGCGTCCCCGGGAGCGAGGTAGCCGCGCACCGAGTGGCGGATCAGCATCGCGACCGGGCGGTCGTGGGGGACGCGGTCCAGCCACTCGAGGGTCGACGGCGGCAGCACCCAGATCATCGGACCACCCCCTCGAGCACCGACGGAAGCGCGGCGAGTCTGCGCACGTCCACCAGATCGAAGCCGGCGGCCCCGAGCAACCGGCCGTACTCGTCGGCGGTGCGCTCCCGGCCGCCCGTGGCCATCAACAGGTGCAGATCGCACAATCCGCCGAACACGCCGTCGTCCGACACGAGCATCTCGACCACGAACACCCGCCCACCCACCGGCAACGCGCGTCGGACGTTGCCGAGGATCTGGACCGCGCGGTCGTCGTCCCAGTCGTGCAGCACGCGGGCGAGCACCGCCGCCTCGACCTCGAGCGACCAGGTCCCGAACAGGTCGGCAACGACGGAGTAGAGGCGGGGGCGCGGCTCGACCTGGGCCAGGACCTCGGGCCG
The DNA here is from genome assembly GCA_040079715.1 of Myxococcota bacterium. GTDB lineage: Bacteria > Myxococcota_A > UBA796 > UBA796 > JACKER01. Next base: position 3,006 of record JBEBJW010000351.1, read on the forward strand.
ATCGAGCACGAAGACCTCGAGCGCGGGGTGCCGATCGAGCAGCAGGTTCGCCAGGACGCCCACGCCCCCACCGACATCCAACACGCGCTCGTCGCCGCGCAGACCCAGCGCCTCCGGCACCGTGGGGTAGTCGTGGCGGGCGTAGCTCCCCAGCATCCGGTGGTGCGGCGCCACCCGCCCCGGGTCCGAGGCCACGTCGCCGAACACGTCGGGCGGCTGCCAACCGGTCCCGCGCATCGCGTCCGGGAGCTCTCCCCAGAGGCGCCGAAGCGGACCGGCGTACTCCAGCGCCGCGTCGGCGAGGGTCAGGGGGGCGTCCCGCCGCAGGTAGGCGCCGCGCGGAGTGCACCGCCAGGTCTCGTCCCGCCGCTCGACCAGCGCGAGCTCGCCGAGGGCCCGCAGGAGCGCGTCGACCCGATCGGCACGGAGCCCGAGGCGGTTCGCCAGGTCGCTCGCGCTGGCGGGCAGGACCTCGAACACTCCGAGCTCGACCGCTGCGGCGATGGCATCGGTGCGCCAGAAGCCCACCAGGTCTCCCGACAGCGCCGCGAACTCGCTCCGACGCGCCGGACGGAGCTCGATGAGCGTCTCGCCTCGCTCGTCGATCACCTCCAGCCCGCCGTCGAGCCGCTCCACCCGCGCCTGGCCGTTGTAGAACGGTTCGACGTTGGCGAACCGGCGGTCGTAGACCGGCTCTCCGTGCGGGTCCACGTGGGTCCACCCGGAAACATCGCGGGCGCGGGCGAGACCCTTGTGGAACACGTCGAGGTCCACGAACCAGTGCCCGTGGACCACCGCCCCGGCCGGGTCGACGTGGGTGTGGAGGCCGTCGTCGCGCTGGACGACCGCGATCCCGTCGCGGAAGTCGCCGGCGTAACGCCAGCGGTCGGCGTAGGCGGGCCGGCCGTCGGGGAGCAGGTGCAGGTAGCGGCGGTCCGCGTCACGCACGGAGCAGCGATCGCCCTGGTAGTTGCCGCACCAGTCGTAGCGAGCATCGTAGAGCGGCGAGCCGTCGGGCAGGATGTGGACCCACCCGTCCACCGCGTGCACCGCCGCGCGGCCCTCGTAGAACCCGAACGTGCGCACGAAGCGGTGGGGGTAGGCCGGTCGGCCCTCGATGTCGATGTGGGTCGCGCCAGCGTCGTCCACCGCAGGTGCCAGGCCGGGATCGTGGAACTTCAGCACCTCGCGGTACCGAGCCGCATAGGCCGGGGATCCGTCGACCAGGTGATGTGTCCCCTCGCCGGAGACGCGGAGCGTGCGCCAGTCCCTCAACCGGGCCTCCTCACGAGAAGTGGTACCAGGGGCTCGTCAGGTCGTAGTCGACGCCTTGACTGACGTGGGTGACGCGGAACTCGGCCTCCCCGCTCAGCCAGCCTTCGAGGCTCTCGCCCGGTCCCAGGTCGGGCCACCGGACCATGAGGCCCATCGCCTCGCGGGCCGCGCAGGCGTGGAACAGGATGGCTCGGCGGGACCGGGCCCAGCTGTCGGGCCAGCGGCCGTCGGCGCGCAGCTGGGTCAGGGTTCTAAACTCGAGGTACCAGGTGGTCCGCGCCCCGGCCCCGGTGTTCGCGTCGGAGTAGTGGACGCACAGGGCATCGTGCACCAGCACGTCGCCCGCACGGGGGGCGAGCGGGACGAAGCCGCACCCGCGCCGAAGGGCCGTCACCTGGTCCTTCGTCTGCGGGCCGAGCCGATGACTTCCCGGAAGGAACCACACCGGGTTGTCGGTCGCCTCCTCGAGATGGACCCCAAGGCTGTAGACCGGGCCGGGCAGGCTCTGCATCGCCAGATCCTGGTGAACCGGAACCGCCTCCCCAACTAGCGGCGCCTTGTACAGCACGTCCTCCCACGTGAGCACCAGTTCGTCGGGGGCTGGGCTGATCTCCGACGCGAGGGCGATCAGTGCAGGCTCGGCGAGGGCGATGACGAACCTCGGATCGAGCGCCAGCGGATAGGCGATCTTGCGCACCTGGCCAGCGTGGTCGCGAAGGAGGTCGGGATGGCTGGGCCCTCCAAGCAGCTCCCCGATCGCGGTCCGGGTCGAGGCGACGAAGCCATCCCCCACGACGCCTGGTACGAGCGCGAAGCCGTCCCGGCGCAGCTTCTCGCGGAGGCCGTTCACGTCGAGCTCCCTGGCTTGCGCATGTTGCAGCCCACGCAGAGCGCGCGGTTTCGGTAGGTCCGCGTCAGCTCGCGGTAGGCCGTGCCGTTCCAGACCTCGGTGAACGACCGATCCGCGAGGTTGCCGAACTCGCCCAGGGTCCGCCGCTGGGCGTCGGGGGCGCAGCACGGGTCGAACCGGCCGACCGCGCTCACCCAGGCCTCCTGTCCGAGGAACGGGCACGCTCCGGTGGGGGCGAGGTCGTCGACCGCGCTCGGGTCGAGCTCGAACAGGTTCTCGAGCAACACCCGCTCGCCGTTCGGCAGCAGCACCGCCTCGGCGACCGCACGCGCCCGGCGGACCGCGTGGTTCCATCGCTCGATGGACTCCGGCGTCCGCCGCATCGAGAGGCCCTCGATCTCGCGGAAGTGCGCCCACAGGTGGTGCCCCTTGACCCGGTCGACGCCGAGCTCGGCGGCCAGGCGGACCACGTCGGCCAGCTCGTGGACGTTGGTCTCGAGGAACGTCAGCTGGAACGTGACCCGGCATCGGTTGCCGCCGCTGGCCGCGTGGGCGTCGCGCACCTCGAGGAAGGTCCGCGCGTTCTCGAGCACCTTCTCCCAGCTCGTCCCGAGCATGATCTGCTCGTGGGTCTGCGCCGTGGCTCCGTTCCACGAGATCTTGGTGTCCGACGTCACCGGCACGATGCGCTCGGCCCAGGCCCGGGCCCCCCGGCCCGGGAAGGTCCCGTTCGTCGTCAGGTTCAGCTTGATCCCGAACTCGTGGCAGAGGTCGAGGATCTCGTCGAAGCCCTGGTAGAGCAGCGGCTCGCCCATCGTCGACGGGATGATCTCGCGGAGGCCGCGGCCGGCGGTCTCCTCGACCACCCGGCGGATCAGCGCCAGGTCCATTCGCCGCTTGGGGCGACCCTCGGCCCGCCGGAGCTTCTGGAGCGGGCTGTGCGGGCTGTGCTCCTCGCACATGATGCAGCGCAGGTTGCAGTCGTCCGGGTTGGTGTCGAACGTGATTCGCCACGGGGCCGGCGCGACCTCGACTCGGGTCCGGTCGCGCCGCGCGATCGCCCCCGCGTACAGCGACTCGATCTCGGCGACGTGCCCCTCGATGGACGGGATGTCGCCGGCCTCGTCGAACAAGTACCCGCGCGCGCCGAGCCGCTCGGCCAGACCCGGGTCGTCGACCAGGCGCTGCAGCTGACGCGCGAGGTCGACCGGGTCTCGGTGGGCGAACAGGAGCCCGTTGACCTCGTGATGCACGTACTCGCCCATGCCCCCGTACGCGGCGGTCACTACCGGCACCCGGCACTGCTGCGCCTCGTGGATGACCAGCGGCGAGTTCTCGGCCCAGACCGAGGCGACGACGATGGCGTCGACCTTGTCGAACACGTCGGCGACGATGTCCTGGTTGCGGTACTCGGGCAACCACTGCACCCGGCTGCCAGCGTCTCCGGGGAGCCGATTCGCGAGGACCTGCAGGGCGTCGGTGTCCTGGCCTCGGTGCCGGCCCCAGATCCGGAGCCGTGGCGCCCCGGTCAACCGACCGAAGGCCTGCAGGAGGTGGTGGATGCCCTTCGCCGGGATGTGCGTCCCGATGTACCCAAAGGTGAAGGGCTCGTCCGCGACCCGCCGGCGACCGACGAAGCGCCTGCGATCGAAGCCGTAGTCGAGGTAGACCACCTTGGACGCCGGCAGCCCGAAGTCG
>JBEBJW010000352.1:0-6806 GCA_040079715.1 Myxococcota bacterium
ACGGGACGCCACCTGGCGCTGGTCGCGCACGGCCGACCGGCGGATCCCGAACCTCTCCCTCCCGACAATTTGTTTCGACGGTCATCCGGGTGTACGATCGGTGCCGTCGGCGCGCTCCGCCGACCCTGACAACCATGCGGAGGTGGCGGTGTACGTCGCATCCCGACCCGCGCTGGGCCTCGGGCTCGGCTCGGCCGATGACCAGGACCCGGAGGCAATTCTCGCGTCCGCGTTCGCCCGGTTCGACCGGCTCGGAATCGTCAGCGCGCTCGGCCCGCAGACCCTGGTGGTGATCGATCTCGTCCACCGGATGGGTCGGCAGGTGCCGGTGCGGCTGATCGACACCGGGATGTTGTTCCCGGAGACCTACGGGCTGGTCGACGCGATCCGCGACCGGTACGGGATCGCGGTCGAGCGGGTCCACCCGACGCTCGATCCGGCGGCGCAGGCGGCGGCGCACGGACCGGCCCTGTGGGCGCGTGATCCCGACGCGTGCTGCGCGATCCGGAAGGTGGCGCCGCTCGAGCACCGATCGGGTAGTCGGACCGAGCACGCTGAGGCAGGCTCGTTCGCGGGGCGGGAGGGCATGCCGCAGGCATGCGCGACGGGCCGAGGGCGCGTACCCAGCGTACGAAACCGAGGCCCGGCCCGCCCCCCGGACGAGACCGCCCAGCGGGCGACGGGAGACGACCCGGTCGGTGCTCTACCCCGGGCGGTGGCGGACCTCGACGGGTGGATCACCGGGCTGCGCCGCGACCAGGCGCCGTCGCGGGCGCTGGTCCAGCCGATCGCGTTCGACGCGCGGACCGGTCGCCACAAGGTGTGCCCGCTGGTCGGGTGGACCCGCGAGCGGACGTTGTCGTGGCTGAAGGCCGCCGAGATCCCGTACAACCCGCTGCTGGACCAGGGCTACCGCACGGTCGGTTGCGTGCCGTGCTCGCGACCGGCCAGCGCCGACGACGACCCGACCGACGAGCGCGCCGGGCGGTGGGCGGGACGAGACAAGACCGAGTGCGGCCTGCACGGCCTCGCCCCCCGGTCGACCCGGGAGGCGTAGCCCACGCGACGTGCCGGTCAGAACCGCGAGATCCCGACCCCGGGCGCGAGCCGCTCCGCCAGCCGGTCGAGCGCCGCCTCCGCGTCCGGATCGGTTCCGGGCGCGAGCGGGAGCAGGTTCGTCGCCTCCGCCGGGTCGACCGCCAGATCGTACAGCTCGGCCCCGCCGTCGGACCGCGCGATCAGCTTGTACGCGTCGTCGCGGATCGCCCGCTCCGGCAGGTCACCGAACGGCCCCCACACGGTGTTCACGAACGGGGTCCCGCCCCCGTCCGGGTCGAGCAGCGTCCCGAGCTGGCTCACCCCGTCGAGGTCGGCCGGCGGCTCCACCCCGGCGATCTCCGCCACCGTCGGCACCAGATCGACCCAGTGGATCAGCGCGTCGCTCACGCCGGGCCGCGCGTACGGCCCGGTCACCACCAGCGGCACGTGGATCCCGCCCTCGTACAGGGTCGCCTTGACCCGGCCCGGATCGTACGGCGGCGCGACGCCCTCGGCCGAGGTGCCGTTGTCCGCCCCGAGCACCACGGTGGTGTCGGCGAGCACCCGCGGATCGATCCCCCGGAGCAACCGCCCGATCTCGGCGTCCGCCGCCTCGAGCGTCGCCCGGTACATCCAGTCCGGCGGCGCGTACCGGTCCGGGACCGGCCCGGTCACGAGGTGCGCCGGCGGGGCGGTCAGCGGCCCGTGCGGCGCGTGCAGCGCGACCACCAGCAGCCACGGCGCGTCCTCGTCGGCGTGGGCGTCGACGAACCCGAGCGCGTCGTCGATCTCGGTGGTGGTCGCGTACCGGGTCACCCACTCGGCCACCCCGTCGGACACCGACCAGTAGTGGTCGTACCCGCCGTCGACGTCGTCGTGGGGCGGCTCCGGGGCGTACGGGCTCGACAGGTTGTCGAGCGCGCCGTGGTACCGGTCGAACCCCTGGAGCTGCGGCGCGAGCTGCCCGCCGGCGGTCCCCCACCCGTCGACGTGCCACTTGCCCACGAACCCGGTCGCGTACCCGGCCGCCCGCGCGACCTCCCCGAGCGTCTGCTCGGCCAGCGGAAGCACCCCGACGCCCTGGACGTTGCTCAGGACCCCGGTCCGGTCCCCGAGTCGCCCGGTGAGCAGCGCGGCCCGGCTCGGCGAGCACACCGGGGTCGCCCACGCCCGAGTGAACCGGGTGCCGCGGGCGCACAGGCAATCGATCGTCGGGGTCGGCGCGACGAGGGAGCCGCCGTACACCCCGAGCTGCTCGGTGCCCACGTCGTCGAGCAGCACGACGAGGACGTTCCCGCCCCCGCCGGGCGCCGCGGTGATCGACGTCCCCGCGACCGCACCGCACGGTGGGTCCGGCGGGGCGCACCCGGCGGCCAATCCGAGCGTCCGCAGGCCCGCCGCGGCGAGCGCTACCCACGCCCCCCGCCCCGGCGCGCCCCCGGTCACGGTCAGCGGACGCCGGCTTCGGCGGTCTGCGGCAAATGCTCCTCGCCGATGAAGTCGTTCTTCTCGGGGAGCGTGGGGTCGCAGAACAGGACGTACCAGCCCTTGGTCTGCTTCTGCTCTTCGTCGATCATCTCGGCGAAGTCCGGCAGGCTCTCGTCCTTCTCGAGCTCGCGGACCGTCGGCACCGCCTGGCCCGACCGGACGCAATGGGCGAACTTGTCGCGCCGGACGTTGCTCATCAGCGTGCTCTGGAGCACCTCGCGGCACGACCCGAGCTTCTTCCGGTTGCCCTTCTCGCACACCTCGAGCTGGGCGTCGCTGATGAACCGGTACCACTTGTTGACGAGCGCGTCTTCCTTCGCCTGCTCGGTCATCCCCTTCTGCTCGACCAGCGCCTGCTCGGTCTTCGCGAGCTCTTCCTTCGTCTGGGTCAGCTCGAGCACGAGCTGCTCCTTCTCCTGGCGGGCGATCTCGAGCTGGGCCCGCGCCTCCTCGAGGTCGCGCTTCGCCTGCTCGAACTCGGCCACGAACGACCTGCCGCGCTCGTTCCGCTTCTGGATCTCCGCCTCGAGCTCCTTCACCCGGGCCTCGCGGTCGGTGACCTCCTTCTCGAGGAACGCGACCTTGCCGCTCGCCGCTTCGAGCTCGGTCACCTTGGTCTCGAGGTCCGGCGCGCAGGCCGCCGCGAGCTCGGCCGCGGTCAGATCCCGCGGGACCTTGACCTCGAGCTCCTTCGCCGGCTTGACCACGAACCCGATGATCAGGCCGAGGACCGCGCCCAACGCGAGGGCCGCGATCGCGGTCGCGAACGGCAGGACCATCGCGACCACCCCGGTGGCCCCAGAGCCCGAGGCCTTGCCGGTGTCGAGGTCCTTCGTCTGTTCGGTGTCGTCGCTCATGTTGCCCCCAGCGCGGCCGACGCGCGCATCGTCGTTACCAGGCGCGTCGAGCGCGCGTGGACGGGTTCACCGGTCGGACCGGCAGCCCTAGAACTTACCAAGAATCGCGGCGGCGGGGTCGGTCCACCCGGCCTCGAGGCCGACCGTGCCGAGCGCGGGCTCGACCGCTTTCCGGTCGCCGACGAACACCCAAACCCCGGGGCGATCCTCCCCGGCCGGCGTCACCCCGTCGATCGCCACCAACCGCTCCTTGACGTGGGCGATGGTCCAGTCCGCCGCGAGGGCGCGCCGGTACAACCCGGCGGCCACGTCGGCGGTGGTGAACGTGTTGTTCCAGTCCGCGTCGAGCGACCGGCGCATCGCGTCGAGCTCCTCGGGCGGCACGGGCTCGGTGCACAGCCGGCCGAGCTCCTTGCGGATCTCGGTCACGGTGGCGGCCACGTCCTCGCGCTTCACGTCGACCTGGACGGTGACCGAACCCCAGGTCTCCCCGTAGTTGTACGACGAGCCCGCCCCGTAGGTGAACCCCTTGTCCTCGCGGAGGTTGCGGTTCAGCCGGGACAGGAAGTGCCCGCCGAGCAGGAAGTTCGTCGCGGTCATCGCGGCGTTGTCCGCGTCGTCCCGCGGCGGGGCGGCGAACCGGATCCGGACCGCGACCTGCGCCTGGCCCGGCATGTCGACCCCGACCACCTTCGTCGCCGACGGCGCGGTCACCGGCAGCGCCCGACCGACCGGCGCCTCCGCCCCGAGGCCCGCGGTCAACGCGCGGACCTGCGGCTCGATCGTCGACCAGTCGATGTCGCCGACCACCAGCACCGTGATCGGCGAGGAGGTCAACCACCCGCGCCACCGGGAGACCAGGGCCTTCGTCTTCACCTGGTCGAGCTCGGCGAGGTTCGGCCGGACACCGTACGGGTGATCCGGCGGGAACCACGCGAACGCCAGCGCCGACGCCGCGACGTTCGCCTGGCTCGCGGGGCCGTTCACCGTGTAGAACAGCCGCTGATCGGTCACGTACCGCTTGAGGTCCTTCTTCGGGAACGACGGCGCCTCGACGATCAGCCGCTGCAGGTCGAGCCCCTTGCCGAGGTCGTCCGCCGGGATCAACAGCGAGACCTCGCCCTCGTGCAGGCGGATCGAGCTCCACAGCTCGGCCTCGATCAGGTCGCGCTGCGACGACAGCTCGGCCCCGGTGAGGTCCCCCGCCGCCGCGTCCGCCATCGCGCCGATCGCGCGCCCGAGCTGGGTCGGGTTCTGCTCGAGCTCGACCAGCCCCCGCCGCACCACCACCTGGACCGCGACCTTCCGCGCGCCCGGGGCCCGCACGTACAGCGCCGTGACCCCCGGCGAGATCGGGTGGACCTCGGGCTCCGGCAGGGTCAGCACCTCCGGCGCCGCGACCGTCGGAGGCCCCGTGCGATCCGGACCGAGCGGCGCCGCGACGTCGGTCGTCGCCGCCGGATCCGCCCCCGGGGCAGTCACCGCCGCCGGCGCCGGCACGTCCGCCGCGAACGCGGCCATCGCCCACCCGAGGATCATGGGAGCTCCACCGCGACGGCCGGGGACCCGTCGGCCCCCGGGACGGCGCTCGCCGCGTCGCCGCGCGGCACGTTGGACAGCGTGGTCGGGGGTCCCGACAGGTACTTCGCCGCGACCCGGGTGACGTCCGCGGCGGTCACCGCGTCGTACCGGGCCCACTCGGCCGCGAGGCAGTCCGCCGCGCCGGTCCACCGCCAGCAGGTCGCGAGCTGGGACGCCTTGTCGGCCGGCCGCTCGATCCCGTCGAGGAGGTACGCCCGGAGCGCCCGCTTCGCCCGCGCGAGCTCGTCCGCGGTCGGCGGGGCGGCCGCGATCTTGTCGAGCTGCTTGTTCAGCTTGCCGACGAGCTTCGGCAGCGGGGTGTCCGGCGACGAGGCGTACACCACGAACTGCCCGGCCACGTCCTCGGCGTACGCGTACGCGCCGACGCTGCTCGCGAGCTGGCTGCCGTAGTACACCGCGTCGTCGAGCCGGGTGCCCTGCCCGTTCGACAGGACCGCGCCCAGCACGTCGAGGGCCGGCGCGTCGGCGTGGCGCTCGTCGACCGTCTCCCACGCGAGGTACACCGTGCGCTCCTCCACGTCGTCCTCGACCACCCCGGCGACCTTGCCGGTCCCCCCGCCTGCGACGGGCGCGGGCTGCCGATCGAGCGCCGGCCCGCGGTCCGGGACGTCCGAGAACCAGTGCTTCACCCGCTCGGTGGCGGTGGCGGTGTCGAAGTTGCCGACCAGCGCGAGCACGGCGTTCCGGGTCCGGTAGTGGCTCTCCCAGAACGACCGGGTGGCGTCGAGCGAGAACCCCTCGATGTCCGCGACGGTGCCGATCACGGGCCGGTGGTACGGGTGGCCCTCCGGCCACAGGATCCGGGACAGCGAGTCCTGGTCGCGCCCGTTCGGCTCGGCGTACCCCTCGGCCCGCTCCTGCAGCACCACGTGCTGCTGGTTCGCGAGGTTCTCCGGGACGAGCCCGGCGTCGAGGAACCCGAGCCGATCCGACTCGAGGAACAGCGCCAGGTCGAGCGCCCCGGACGGGAACGTCATGTGGTACGCCGTCTCGTCCTCGCTGGTCCAGGCGTTGTTGTCGCCGCCGGCCGCGGTGAGCCAGGTGTCGAACTTGTCGCCCGGGACCCCGCGGCTCCCCTCGAACATCAGGTGCTCGAACAGGTGGGCGCACCCGGCCTCGGCCGGGCCCTCGTCGCGGGAGCCGACCCCGTACGAGATGTGGAGCGCGACGGTGTCGGTGCGGTGATCCTCGAGCAACAGCACCGTCAGGCCGTTGTCGAGGGTGACCACCGTCGCCGGGAGCGAGAACGGATCGGCGGCGAGCGCGGCGAGCGAGCCCGCGTGCACAGCGAGGGACCACAGCGGAACCACGTCACCTCCGAACAGCCCGGCAGCTTATTCGTCTGCCGGCGTCCGGTCCACCCGGGGAGGTCGAGGCAGGGTCAGGGCGCGCACAGCGGCCAGTCGTCGAACAACCGGATCGACTCGTCGTACCCGTCGTCCTCGATCAGCGCGAGGCGCCGCAGGCCGTGAGCACCGCAGTCCGACACCGGGAACACCGCGACGCCCTCGATGTTGTCCGACCCGGGCCAGTCGAACAGGTACTCGGTGTCGAGCGCCCGCGCGCTGCCGGTCGGCTGGGACGACAGGCGGACGATCTCGAGGTCGTTCGACTCGCCGTGCCAGACGTACAGCCGATTCGTCCCCGCGTCGAACGACAGGCCGCTCGTGTCGTCGCGGGCGGTGAAGTACCCGCCGACGAACGCGACCCCGCCGTCGAGCCCGAGGTCGAACACGAACACCCCGCCGCCGCTCTGGTGGCCGACGAAGAACAGCCCGCCCATCCCCCCGGCGCTGACCCGCGCGGCGCCGGGGGGATGGG
>JBEBJW010000353.1:0-6800 GCA_040079715.1 Myxococcota bacterium
GGAGCGCTGGCGGACCGCCGACCGCCCCGTCCCACGCGGACGTCGGCCGGGCCCACGGGCTCGCGGTGCGCTCGATCGCCAGGATCGCCGTCAGGTCCGACCACAGCTGGACCATCCACCGGTCGAGGATCGGGTTCAGCAGGTCCCACTGCGGAACGAGGCCCGCCAGCTCTACGTCGAGTCCGGTGACCCACCCGGGCATCGGCCCCGGATCGAGCGCCCACGGCAGGCCGGTCAGCGGAGCGAGCGCCGCCGCGTCGAGGCCGTGCTGGGCGAGCACCACCCGCTCGAGCGCCGGGCACGCCGCCACCGCCGCCGCGAGCGCCGCCGCGTCCACCGGGCCGGTCAGGTACAGCGCCCGCAGCGAGGCCGGGAGCGGCGGCGTCGGCACCCGCACCAGGTTCAGCCGGACGAGGCCCGTCGCCGGCGCGACGACGGCCGGGGCGTCGACCCGCAGCGTCAGCGTGCGGAGCCGGTCCGACACCCCGGACGCCAGCGCCGCCAGCACGTCGGGGTCGGTCGACCCCACGGTGAGCTCGGTGACCTGCCGCAGATCCGCCGCCCGGAGCTGGTCCGCGGTCAGCGCGAACACCGCCAGGCGCACCACCGCGTCGCCGTCGAACCCGGCCGCGTCGCGGGTCAGCCACGCGCCGTCCCCCGGATCGAACACCGCCACCCCGGCCGACAGCGGGGGCGGCTTCGTCGACGCCTTCGCGTCCGGCAGGTCGAGCGGGGCGGTCAGCGGGTGGTCCTTGCCGTCGAGCACCAGCCGCGTCGCGTGCCCGGGGGCGAGGTGGATCTGGGCCGACTCGGCGCCGGTCGGGGGGACGACGGTCCCGAGGTGGTCCCGCGCCCGGACCCGGGGCTCCGGCATGTCGTGCAGCGGCGCCCGCCCGGCGCGCCACTCCTCGAGCAGCTTCGGCGCTGCGTGGGGGAACGACCAGGTCGCCCGGTGCTCGCCGTCGGACAGCAGCGCCACGTCGACCCGCAGGCGCCACCGCAGGTCGCCCTCCGGCAGGTGCAGCACGAACGCCATCGGCGACGCGGTGGCGTGGTGATCGACGGGGTCACCGTCGAAGGTGTCGACCGGCGCGACCTCGCCGAGGATCCCGCGGAACGGCGCCAGCTCGGACACGAGCTGCACCGGCAGGTACCCGTCCGCCCACTCTCGCCGGAGCCGCGCCAGATCCCCGGCGAACCGCCAGACCCACCGTCGATCGCCGCTCGTCAGGCCGATCCGGAGCGCGGTCTCGACCGGCGCCGGCTCGGGCGGACCGGAGCGGGGCGAGGTGGTGGGGGCCGCGACGGGGGTGATCGGCCGGTGCTCGAGCCGATCGCAGGCCCGGACCACCTCCGCCGCCAGCGCCCCGACCGTGCGATCGCCGAGCAGGGCCGCCGCGTCCCGCCGGATCGTCGCGACGTGGGCCGCGATCCGCGCGGGATCGAGCCCGACCGCCCGCGACAGCTGGCCGAGCTCGAACAGGTCCGCGCGGAGCTGGTCCGGCGACACGACCTCGATCATCGGCTCGCCCCGCACCGGGACGGTCGAGACCACGACCGCTGGCCCGCTCACCGCGACCGCGTGCGCGCTCCGGGCCAGATCGAACCGGCGGAGCTCGATCCCGTCGACCACCACCCCGTCGGCCAGCGCGAGGATCTCGCCCGCGGCCCGCCCGCCGACCGGGTGGCCGACGAGCGCGCGGCGGAACCGGCGATCGACCATCACGTTGAAGTCGAGCACCACCCCGCCGAGCACGGTGCACGACCAGGCGTCTTCGCCGTGGAACGCGAACGGGACGCCCACGTCGCGAAGGGTGACCTCGAGGCCGTCGTCGCGCCGGAGGCGGAACCCGGGGCCTTCGAGCAGCACGATCGTCCGGTCGATCCCCGGGAACCGGGAGAACGGCCCGTCGGACGCGACCTCCGCGACCGACAGCCGGACCACGAACGGATCGCCCTCGACGACCAGCTCGTGGGTGACCCCTCCCCCGTTCTTCCACGGGATCGGGATCCACGACGATCGCGGGACGACCGTGATCACGGGCCGGTCAGGCCCCGACCGCGAGGATGTCCTTCTCGCGCACGATCAGGTGGTCGACCCCGTCGATCTTCACCTCGTCTCCGCTCCATTCGGACAGGAGCACGGTCATCCCGGGCTCGACCTTCAGCGGCGTGACCTTGCCGTCCTTCGACAGGTGACCGTGGCCGACCGCCACCACCTGGGCGTAGCTCGACTTCGACAGCGAAGATTCGGGCAGGAACAGGCCGGTCTTCGTCTTCGACACCGGATCGTGCCGCTTCACCAGGACCCGGTCGTACAGGGGCTTGACCGTCATGAGGACCTCCAGGATCGATGGCCGTCGACGGTAACCACCACCACCCGGCGCGCCAAGGTGTCGACGACCCGTTAGGTCCCGGGTGCGCGTCGGCCGGACGGTCGGACCGGCGTGGGAGGGAGCGATGGACGAGCAGGCGGACGCACAGAACCCGAAGTTGCACCGGATCCGGCATTCGCTGGCGCACGTGTTGGCCCAGGCGGTCACCAAGCTCCGGCCGGGGACGACGCTCGGGTTCGGCCCGCCGATCGCGGACGGCTTCTACTACGACTTCATCCTCCCCGAGCCGATCTCCGAGCAGGACTTCGCGGCGATCGAGAAGGAGATGAAGCAGATCATCAAGCAGAACCAGCCGTTCACCCAGGAAGAGCTCCCGGCGGACCAGGCCCTCGCGCGGATCGAGGCGATGGGCGAGCCGTACAAGCGGGAGTACGCCCGCGAGCTGATCGAGAACCGGGGCCTCACCTCGCTCGGGTTCTACCAGAACGGCGCGTTCGTCGACATGTGCGAGGGCCCGCACGTCGCGAACACCCGCGAGCTGCCGCTCGGGGCGTTCAAGCTGCGGAGCGTGGCGGGCGCGTACTGGCGGGGCGACTCGCGCAACGTGATGATGACCCGGATCTACGCCTGGGCGTTCGAGACGAAGGAAGAGCTCGAGGCCCACGTCAAGAAGCACGCCGAGGCGCTGGCGCGCGACCACAAGAAGCTCGGCAAAGAGCTCGATCTGTACGTGATCGACGACGCGATCGGCAAGGGCTTGCCGCTGTGGCTGCCGAACGGGACCGCGATCCGCGACGAGCTCGAGAAGCTGATGCGCGAGCTCGAGTTCGCCGCCGGCTACGTCCGCGTGGCCACCCCGCACCTCGCGCGGGAGTCGCTGTACTACACCACCGGCCACCTGCCGTACTACGCGCCCCACATGTACCCCCCGATGGAGGTCGAGGAGTCGCACGAGGCCGCGTCCGGGGCCGAGGGCGAGGCGCAGAAGGTCCGAGAGGTCTACCGGCTCAAGCCGATGAACTGCCCGCACCACCACCGGATCTTCGGGGCCCGGCTCCGCAGCTACCGGGAGTTGCCGCTCCGGCTCGCCGAGTACGGCCAGGTGTACCGGTTCGAGGACTCGGGCGCGCTGTCCGGGCTCCTCCGGGTCCGCGGGATGTGCATGAACGACGCGCACATCTACTGCACCGAGGACCAGATCGAGGACGAGTTCGTCGCGGTGATGGAGATGCACCGGCGGGTGTACGAGATCCTGGGGCTGACCGACTACTACATGCGGTTCTCCACCTGGGATCCCGAGGATCCGAAGGGCCGCGAGAAGTTCGTCGACAACCCCGAGGCGTGGGAGCGGTCGCAGACCCTCGTCCGGAACGCGATGATCCGGACCGGGCTCCCGTTCAAGGAAGTGAAGGGCGAGGCCGCGTTCTACGGGCCGAAGATCGACGTGCAGTTCCGGACCGTCACCGGCCGGGAGGAGACCGCGTCGACCAACCAGCTCGACTTCTGCGTCCCCGAGCGGATGGGCATCACCTACCGCGGGGCGGACAACGCCGAGCACCACCCGTACGTGATCCACCGCGCGCCGCTCGGAACCCACGAGCGGTTCGTGGCGTTCCTGATCGAGCACTTCGGCGGGGCGTTCCCGACCTGGCTCGCGCCGGTCCAGGTGCGGGTGATCACCGTGGCCGATCGGTTCGCCGAGCCCGCGCAGCAGCTCGTCGCGGCGCTGCGGTCCCGGATGATCCGGGCCGAGCTCGACGCGTCGAGCGAGACGATGGGCAAGAAGGTCCGCGAGGCGGTGGTCCAGAAGATCCCGAACGCGGTGGTGATCGGCGAGCGCGAGGTCGAGGAGGGCACCGTCACCCTCCGCCGGTACGGGGCCCGGGATCAGCGGTCGCTGCCCCAGGCCGCGTTCCTCGAGCTGGTGGAGCGCGCGATCCGCGAGCGGAGCGACGCCGCGTTCCAGGCCTGACGGCTCGGTACGCGGGGCTCGCACGCGCCGGCCCCGTCGGACCGCTACGGCCCGACCGGGACCTTGACCGTGATGTAGCCCATCGTGCACGCGCCGCCGGAACAGCCTCCGACACACCTCGCCTGCGTGACCTGGCCATCGCCCTGACCGGGGTTGACCGTCTCGATGTGGCACGAACCCGATCCACCGCTGCACGAGCAGGTCAGCGCCTGGACGGACTGCTTCGGGGTCTTCTTCCACTTGAGGTCCACGGATTCGCCGTTGAGCGTGCCCGTCCAGTAGTCCGGGTTCAGCGTCGCGGTGTTGCCCTGGACCCGGATGCCTTCCACCGCGCCCGGCGTCAGCCTCACCCACCGCGTCGGGGTCTCGGCCCCAGCCGACACCGCGACCAGGGAAGCGCCACCCGCGGCGGCGAGCAGGGAGAGACCGGCCAGCGACTTGAGCACACGAGACATGTCGACCTCCGACCTCAACCTCGCTCGGGGCCGGGTTCGGTGTGTCGCAAGTGTGTCGCAGCCGTCGCAGCCCACCGCCGCCCAGCTCGAGCGCCCGGCTCACATCGAGGGGCCGAGCGCGTTCCGAGCGGAGCGACGCCGCGCTCCAGGCCCGATCGGGCTCAGAACGCGAACCCGACCAGCACCGCCACGTCGACCTGGGGCTCGTTCAGGAACCCCCCGCCGACCTCCGCTCCGAGCGCGACCCCGGACGCGCCCTGCCACCACAGGCCGGTGCCGAGCCGGACCGCCTCGTAGCGCCGGATCCCCACCGAAGGCTCGACGTACCACCACAATCGATCCGACAGCGCGAAGCTCGTCGGCAGCGCGACGTGGGCCCACAGGAACCCGGCGCCGACCTCCGGCGCGAACGTGAACCGCGGCTGATCCACCACCCGGTACGACGCGGTCACCCCCGCCCCGAACAGCCTGGGCGCCCCGCCGAACGCCTGGACGGTGAAGTCGAGCCGATCGAACTGGTGGCGATACCACGCCGAGACGCTCGGCGCGGGGCAGGTGCTCCCGGGCAGGAGCCCGGTGGTGAACGTGACGATCACGGTCTCGGCGCACGAGTTGAACACCACCTCCGGGGCGAGGCCGAACTCGTTCGTCCGCCCGTCCGCCATCGGCGGCCGCTATTTCGACCTGCAGGACACCACCTACGCCCACAGCGCGAAGTACGACACCCCGAGCGCCACCACGCCCACGCGAACCGCGGTCGACCGCCTCACCTTCACCCCGCACCCCTCAGAACGCGAACCCGACGATCGCCGCCGCGTCGGCCTGGGTCCGCACCAGGTACCCGACGCCGACCTCGACCCCGAGCGACACACCGGTGTCTCCCATCCAGTACAGTCCGGTGCCCACCCGCGCCATCTGGTAGGTCCGCAGGTTCACCGACGGCTCGACGTACAACCACAGCGCGTCGGTCAACGCGAAGCTCGCCGGCAACGCCAGGTGCGCCCACAGGAACCCGCCGCCGAGCTCCGGCGCGAGGGTGAACCGCGGCAGGTCGACCACCCGGTACGACGCCGTCACGCCCGCGCCGAACCCGACCGGGCGGCCACCGAACGCGATCGCCGTGAGGTCGAACCGGCCGAACTGGTGGCGGTAGTAGGTCGCCAGGTTCCACGCGACGCAGGTGCTCCCGGTCGCGGTCGCCGTCGTCGAGCTCACCCCGAACCCGCACGCGTTCAACGCCAGGTCCGGCGCGAGGCCGAACTCGTTCGTCCGCCCGTCCGCCATCGGGACCGGCGGCGGACCCGACACGATCGGCGCGCACGCCCACAGCGCGAAGTACGTCACGCCGAGCGTCACCACCGCCAGTCGGACCGCGGTCGTCCGCGTCACGTCGCCTCCCGGGCCCGAACGTACCGTATCTCCCGCCGACTGTCGCGGGCCGACAGCTCCGGCCGGATCCGGGCGCCCCGGCGCTGCGCGCCGTCGGCCTCCGTCCGGGGTCGCGCGCTCCGCGCGCTCCGTCCTCCCTGCGGTCGGACCGGTCGCTGCGCTCCCGCCCTCCCGTCCGCCTGGCGCAGCCGACCCGGTGCCCCGACGCCGTCGCCAGGGGCCCGCCCGCCGGGCGGGTCCGGCGGGATCGGTCCGGTGACAGCCGCTGCGGAGCGGGGTCCGCGCAGCCGATGGGGTCGATCTCGGAGGCCCCGTGCTGCTGTTGTTGTTCGCCTGCGCTGCAAAGCCAGCGGTCACCACCGAGTGCTCGCCGCTCCGGCTCGCGACCAGCGCCGCGTCCCCGTGCGCGGGGATCGAGCTGTGCGAGGGCGGCGCGAACCAACTCGATGCGCTCATGTTCCGCCGCCAGCCAATCCCCGCGCGGGGAGAATTCATCGGACAGCGTTTGGATCAACGTCCCGCCGTGACCTGCCTCCGCTGCATCCAAGCTGCTGGCGACGGCATGGCCCGCTGCGCGGCGCACGCGCGCTACGCTCCAGTCGAGGGACTCGGCGAGTTGCTCCGCCGTGGCTTCGCGCCCGGTTTTTT
>JBEBJW010000354.1:0-6794 GCA_040079715.1 Myxococcota bacterium
CGAGGTCGCCGCGCGGAGGGGGCACCGGGCGATCGCGGGGCGGCACGCGCACCGAGCCCTCGCGATCGCCCGGGAGGGGAGCTGGCCGGACCTCGAGACCGACGCGCTGGACCTCGTCGCCCTCGTCGACGGCGATCCGACGGCCCTCGTGGCGGCGGCGGCGATCGGCGGGGCGGCGATCTCGGTCGGGCGCCGGCACGCCATCGGGTGCGTGATCGCCGCCCGGCGCGGAGCGCTCGCCGAGGCGCAGCAGTCCCTCGACCGAGCGCGGCTCGGGCTCGGTTCCCTGGGGCTGCTCCCCGACTGCGACGCGCTGTACTGGCTCCGGCGCGCCGAGCAGGCGCTCGCCGCCGCGCTGGACGACCACCTGGGCGACCGGGCCGGAGAACCGATCGGCGTTCGCGACGAACCGTGACCATCCGGGGGGATCCTCCCGCCGATCCCGGCACACCACAGGTTCCGGCCGGGATCGGCCGGTCACGATTCGTTCCGGTCGTCCCGGCACTCGCCGAACGGGGGGCTTGACGGTGCCCCGACCGGTGCATAGGCCGACGGCCGCTCTGCGGAGGGTTTGGATGATTCAAGTGCGGAACCTGACCCGGTACTACGGGGAGTTCGCCGCGCTCCGCGACGTGTCGTTCGACCTCAAGGAGGGGGAGATCGTCGGGTTGCTCGGGCTGAACGGCGCCGGGAAGTCGACGACCCTCAAGGTGCTGGCCGGACTGCTCGCGCCGTCGATCGGGAGCGTGGTCATCGATGGGTTGGACCTCCACCAGAACCCGGACGTCCGCGGACGGATCGGGTACCTGCCGGAGGATCCCCCGCTGTACGTCGAGATGACCGTGGCGGCGTTCCTGCGCCACATCGGTCGGATCAAGGGGATGAGCGGGGCCGACATCGAGCGTCGGATCCCCGAGGTGATCCGGCTGGCGGACCTCGGCGGGCGCGAGCACCAGGTGATCGGCACGCTGTCGCACGGATACCGCAAGCGCGTCGGGATCGCCCAGGCGGTGATCCACGACCCGAAGCTGGTGATCCTCGACGAGCCGATCAGCGGCCTCGATCCGGCGCAGATCGTCGAGATGCGCAAGGTGGTGCGGAACCTCGGCACCAACCGGGCGGTGATCCTGTCGAGCCACATCCTGAACGAGATCTCGGCCACCTGTGACCGGATCCTGGTGATCGGGGCGGGCAAGCTGGTCGCGCAGGGCACCGAGGCCGAGCTCGTCGGCCGGACCGGCGCGGACACCCAGATCGTGATCACGGTCCGCGGCGACTACGCGAAGCTCGAGGCGTGGCTCCAAGCCTCGCCGCGGGTCAACCGGGTCGTCGCGAAGCGGCCGGCCGCTGCGGGGCTCGCGACGGCGCACATCGAAATGAACGGGGATCAACGCGAGCAGTTGCTGCCGGAGATCGCCGCCGCCGGATTCGGGCTGCGGCTGGTCGACGCGCCGCGCGACGAGCTCGAAGAGATCTTCCTCGGACTGACCCGGCGGGAGGCCGCATGAACGCCCTGGTGATCGCGAAGCGGGATCTGGCGTCGTACCTGCAGGGGTACTCGGCGTACGTGATCATCGCGGGCCTGTTGCTGTGCAACGGGGTGTTCTTCCACGCGTTCGCGCTCGGCTCGACCGAGGCGCGGTACTCCCACGAGGTGCTCGAGAAGTTCTTCTACCTGTGCTGGGGCTTCTCGGTCGCCACCGCCGTCCTGCTGACGATGCGGTCGCTCGCCGACGAGCACGCCCTCGGCACCGAGGTCCTCCTCCGGACCAGCGTGGTCACCGACCTCGACATCGTGGTCGGCAAGTGGCTGGCGGCGATGGGGATGGTCGGCCTGTACGTGTCGCTCACGGTCCACATGCCGCTCCTGATCTTCGTGAACGGCAAGATCTCGGTCTCCCACATGCTCGTGGGCTACCTCGGGGTGCTGCTCGGCGGCGGGGTGGCGAGCGCGCTCGGGGTGTTCTGCTCGGCCCTGTTCCGCAACCAGATCGCCGCCGGCGTGATCGGCGGGATCCTGGCCCTGTACATGTCGATCATGGCCTGGATGCTGGTCCAGTACGACGTGGTCGAACCGCCGTTCACCGAGATCGTGTCGTACACGGCGATCTTCAACGAGCACTTCGTTCCGTTCATGGAGGGCCGGTTGGCGGTGTCCGCGGTCGTGTACCACCTGACGCTCGGGGCGTTGTTCCTGGCGTTGTCGACGCAGATCCTCAACGGCCGTCGGTGGGAGTGAGCCATGTCGTCTCCCGTGTTCATCGCATTCGTGGTCCTGTTCGTCGGCGTCGTTCTGCTGCCGATCCTCGCGGTCCAGACCCGCGACGCGCTGGTGCGCAAGACCGGCACCGGCCTGATGCTCACCGTCGGCCTGACGGTCCTGTTCCTCGGCGAGCGGGTGTTCGGCGAGGGTGACTCCCGCCTGCCGGTGTCCATCGTCGGCCTGCTGATCGTGCTCGCCGCGGTCGGCCTCCGGGCGTACGCCTGGTCCACCTCGACCGGCGGTCGTCGCCAGGGCCACCAGCTCGCGCTGGCGTGGTCGGCGGTGGTCGTCGGCTCGCTGGTGCTGTACGGGATCGGCCTGCCGTCGGTCACCTCCGCGCTCGGCCTCGACGAGGACGGCGCCACCCGGTGGTCCGGCGCGTGGGGCGCCCTGTTCCCGATCGTCGCCCTGCTCGGCCTGCTGCCGGTCCTGCGGCTCGACCAGATCCTGTCGGTCCACCCGGTGGTGATGCCGAGCGGCGCCGCCCGGAGCGCCCAGATCCAGGGCGTCACCGCGGCCCTGATGATCTCGTTGATGTTCCCGGTCAACTACCTCGCGAAGCAGCACGACCACGAGTGGGACGTGGCCTACTTCCGGACCGCCCGCCCCGGCGAGTCGACCCGGGCGATGGTCAAGACGTTCACCGACCCGGTCGAGGCGATCCTGTTCTTCCCGGCCGGCAGCGACGTGGCGAACGAGGTGCGGCCGTACTTCGAAGACCTGGCGCGGGAGTCCGGCGGGTTGCTCACCACCCGGGTGATCGACCAGGCGTTCGACCCGAAGCTCGCCGAGGAGCTGAAGGTCCGCGAGAACGGCCAGATCGTGCTCAAGCAGGGCGACTCGAACGAGAAGTTCAAGATCGACACCGACCTCGACAAGGCCAAGCGCGACCTCAAGAAGCTCGACAGCCTGGTCCAGAAGAACCTGATCAAGCTGACCCGCGGCGCCCGCACGGTGTACTTCCTGGTCGGGCACGGCGAGGCCAACTGGCGGGACAACGACAACCCGTTCCGCAAGATCCAGATATTCAAGAAAGACGTGCTCGAAGCACAGAACTTCAAGGTCAAGACCTTCGGTGTCGCCGACGGCTCGACGAGCGACGTCCCGGACGACGCAGACCTCGTGGTGGTCGCCGCTCCGACCGAGCCGCTGCTCGCCGAAGAGACCCAGACCCTGATCAAGTACTTCGACGGCGGCGGCGCGCTGATGATCCTGCTCGATCCGGCGGGTGACCCGCTGACCGAGCTGTTGACCCACGTGGGGGTCGAAGCGGGCACCGCTCCGCTGGCCAACGCCGAGGCGCACGCGCGGTTCTCCGGGGGCCCGGCGGACAACGTGCTGATCGCCACCAACAAGTACGGCAGCCACCCGTCGGTCAAGACCCTGTCGCGCAACAGCCAGGTCGCCCACATGGTCCTGCCGAACGCGGTGTTCGTCCAGAAGAAGGGCGACGCGCCGGCGGACCTGAAGGTCACCACGCTGGTCCGGTCGATGCCGAACACCTGGTCGGACGACAACCGGAACTTCGCCGCCGACGAAGGCGAGTCGAAGAAGGTGTACGAGCTCGCGGTCGCGGTGTCGAAGGACATCGGCGAGGGCGACGCCAAGAAGGAGGCGCGGGCGATCGTGGTCGGCAACACCGGGTTCCTCGCCGACGGGCCGATCGTCGCGCTCCAGGCGAACGCGGTGTTCGGGCTCGACGGCGTCCGGTGGCTGAACCACGACGAAGACGTGGCCGGCGAGGTCGAGAGCGAAGAGGACGTGAAGGTCCAGCACACGCGCGAAGAGGACTGGATGTGGTTCCTCACCGCGATGGCCGCGGTCCCGATGCTGGTGCTGGGCGTCGGAGTGATGTTCATTCGGTTCCGGAGGAACGCGTGAGGCAGATCGCCGTCCTGTCGGTAGCGCTCGTCGTGTCGCTCGTGGGGACCTACCTCACCTGGACCGACGAGGAGGAGCAGGTCTCGGATGACGTCGTGTACGTGTACAAGGCGTCCGAGGGTGACCTGCAGAAGGTCGCGTGGAACAGCGACGACCTGAAGGTGTCGGTCGAGCGGAAGAAGGACGACCGCGGCGCGTACCTGTGGGTCGAGACGACCGAGACCAAGGTCGTGAAGAAGCCGAACCCGGCCGATCCGCACGCGGATCCGGAACACCCGGCGGACCCCGAGGACATCGACGGCGACAAGGCCGACGGTGAGCCGGCGCCGGAGCCCGCGGCGGATCCCGCGACCCCGGCGGATCCTGCGACCCCGGCCGAGCCCGAGGCCCCGCCGGAGGTCAAGACGACCCGGTTCATGGCGAGCGCCCTGGGCGACGAGATGTGGACGTCGTTCGCCCCGCTGAAGGCGCTGCGCGAGCTCGACGCGACCGGCGCGGACCTCGCGACGTTCGGCCTCGACGACGCCGCGAAGAAGACCACGATCGACGTGACCCGGGACAGCGGTCCGGTGACCCTCCGGGTCGGCGGCGAGACGTACGGCAACAAGGATCGGTACGTCGATTATCAGGGCAAGATCTACCTGATCGACGACGCCACCCTCCGCCCGCTCCAGTACGCGGCGAGCCGGCTGATCGAGCGGAGCCTGTTCCCGTTCCAGGAGAGCGACATCGAGCGGGTCGACGTGTCGCTCCCGGCCGCGGGCGGCGCCACCACCGTGTCGTACGTCCAGCAGAACCGCGACGACCGGGCGAAGGCGTTCTGGGCGAAGCCGGACGCGATCGACAAGGAAGACGACGCCGGCGGCACCTGGCTCGGCAAGGTGTTCAAGCTGAAGCTGAAGGACTACGTCGACGAGTCGACGGTCGCGGGGCCGCTGGTCCCGGTCGTGACCTACAGCGTCACCGGCAAGAGCGAGACCTGGAAGATCGAGATCCTGAAGGCGGAGACCGCGGGCGACGCGCCCGGCGCCCCGGCCGGCGAGGCCTCCACCGGGTGGTACGCCCGCAGCGCCTACAACCGCAGCCTGGTCAGCCTGACCGACTCGCTCGCTCGGAGCGTGGTCGAGGACCTCGACGCGCTGACCGCGCAGTAATTCCCGCTCGACCGCTCGGGGCTGGAAATCGGCCCAGGAGATCGGCCCAGTAGATCGCCCCGGGTCGGAGCCGCGCTCCGATCCGGGCCGTGCCCTCGGCTACCTGAGGAACCGGTCGAACGGGAGCAGACAGAACCCGTTCGCCGCCAGGGTGTTCCACTGGGCGCGGTACACCTGGATCGACGGCTGGCCGGTGGCCTGATCGGTCGCCCAGCCGCACCCGGCGTACCGCCCCTGCGGCCCCGCGTGGTCCTCGTCGCAGGCCGGGACGCCGGCGAGCGCGGGATCGGCGCCGTCCGCGAGGCGAATCGGCCGGCAGATCGCCTCGGGGCGCGTGTCGAACACCACGACCTTGTACCGCCGAGACGGCGGCTTGCCCGACCGGCGCGCGCCCAGCCACTGGAGCACCCGGGCGGCGTCGGGGTGGCTCGGATCCTGGGCGTACGCCCGGAGATCCGCGGTCGGCACCACGTACAGCCAGGCCTTGCCGCGGGCCCGGCGGCCGAGCGGCGAGACCCACGCGACCGACACCGCCGGCGGCGGCGCGACGAGCTCCGGCGTCGACGGGCAGGTCGCCTGCGCGAACGCCGACCGGACCACCAACCACGCGATCATCCGCCCCTCGCCCGCGCGCGCTCGGCGATCGCGCGGTGCTCGACCGACCCGACCACCCCGAGCGGCGGCGGGGGCGGAACCCCGAGGAAGAACGTCTCCCGCAGCGCGTCGACCCGGCGGACCGCGTCGATCGCGAGCCGCTCGTGGCCGGGGTCGTCCTCCTGGGCGAGGACCAGCGCCCGGAACACGTCGTGCTGGAGGGTCGCGGTGTCGGACACCAGCAGCACGTCGATCTGGGCCCGGGTCACCTGCTGGACCTGCTGCTCGACCGCGTACCGACCGCACACCGCCTTCATCTCGAGGTCGTCGGTGAACGCGACCCCGTCGAACCGCAGCTCCTTGCGGAGCCACCGCGGCACGATCCGCGGCGACAGCGACGCCGGCCAGTCCTCGTCCCAGGTCGGGTACACCACGTGCCCGACCATCACCGCCCCGACCCCGGCCCGGACCGCGGCGGCGAACGGGGGCAGCTCGGTCCGCCGCAGCTCGGGCTCGGGCCGCTCGACCACCGGCAGCCCGAGGTGGGTGTCGACCGCGGTGTCGCCGTGGCCGGGGAAGTGCTTCGCGCACGCGACGACGTGCTCGGCCTGGTGCGCGGTGACGAACGCCGCCACGTCCCGCGCGACGGCGGCGGGATCGTCGCCGAACGACCGATCGCCGATCACCGGGTTGGCGGGGTTGGTGTCGACGTCGGCGCACGGCGCGAAGTTCAGGTTGAACCCGAGCGCCCGCAGCTCGCGCCCGATCGCCCGCCCGACGGGCCCCGCGAGCTCCCCGGCCCGACCGACGACCCGCATCGGCGGCCACTCGGTCGCGGGCGCGCGCACCCGCTGGACCCGCCCGCCCTCCTGGTCGACCGCGAGCACGATCGGGTCGTGCGG
>JBEBJW010000355.1:0-6793 GCA_040079715.1 Myxococcota bacterium
GTGGCCACGGCGACCGCGTGGGCGAACCGGACCGGCGCTCCGCAGCTGGGGCAGGCAGCGGACAACATTGGGGGCGACCTTAACTCCGGTCGGTCTACGGGGGAACCCCCTCGGATGTTTCTTGCGTCAGCCCAGCCGGCTCGCGAAGAACGTCCGGATCGCGCGGACTTCGTCGCCGGACACCTCGTGCCCGATCGGCCAGTCGTGCCAGGTGGCCGAAACCCCGAGGGCGGTCACCCGGTCGTACGAGGCGCGTCCGCCGGCGACCGGCACGACCTCGTCGCGGGTGCCGTGGCCGAACCAGAACGGCGTCGCCTTCGCCGCGGCGGTCATCTCGGTCTCGACCGTGTCGGTCAGCACGAGGTACCCCGACAGCACCAGCACCCCGGCGAGCGGGGTCGGTCGACGCAGGCCGCAGTGCAGCGCCATCGCGCCGCCCTGGCTGAACCCGGCGAGCAGGACGCGCGACTCCGGGATCCCGCGCCCGACCTCGCGGGCGATCAGCTCGCCGACCGCGACCGAAGACGCGCGGACCCCGGCCGGGTCTTCGCGATCCTTCGACCGGTGGTCGAGCGACCGGATGTCGTACCAGCTCGGCATCACGTAGCCGCCGTTGATCGTGACCGGCGCCTCCGGCGCGTGCGGGAACACGAACCGGAGCCCGGGCACCGCGACGTGCGGCACGATCGGCTCGAAGTCGTGCCCGCTCGCGCCCAGGCCGTGCAGCCAGATCACCGCCGCGGTGGCCGCCTCGGCCGGCTCGTGGACCTCACACGGCAGCATCAGGTGAACAACGCAGGATCGAGGCAGGTCTCGTCGCCGGACTGGATCCGCTTGCCGAGCGCGACGGCCTGCGGCAGGAGGTTCGCGACGTAGAACTTGAGGTTCGCGAGCTTCCCGGTCAGGTGCTTGTTCGGGCCGTCCCGCTCGATCACCTTCTTCGCGACGCGCGCCTGGTTCAGCGCCTCGAGCCCGAGGTGGGCCCAGCCCATCATCTGGAGGAACGGGTACGCGTGGAGCAGCGCCCCGTCGAGCTTGCCGGACGCCGACAGCCCGCCGAGGTGCATCGCCGCCGCGCCGCACGCGTTGACGGCCTTCTCGAGCGCGTCCGCCTCGGCGCCGAACCCGTCGGCCTTGCCGAGCGCGCACTCCTTCACGCCGTCCTGCATCCAGTCCATGAACAGCGCGCCGCCCTGCATCCGCAGCTTGCGTCCGAGCAGGTCGAGCGCCTGGATCCCGTTCGTGCCCTCGTACAGGCTGGTGATCTTCGCGTCGCGCACGAGCTGCTCGACCGGGTACTCGCCGATGAACCCGTACCCCCCGAGGACCTGGATCGCGAGGACCCCGGAGTCGAACCCGAGATCGGTGCAGTGGGCCTTGAGGATCGGCACCAGCAGCTCGACCCGGCCGAGGTACTTGTCGCGCTTCGCCTGGTCGACCGAGTCGTGCTCGGCCACGTCGTTCCGGTGGCCGAGGCGGTACAGCATCGACCGCATCGTCTCGGTGTACACCTTGATCGTCATCAGCATCCGGCGCACGTCCGGGTGCTCGACGATCGCGACCCGCGGGGCGGCGGCGTCGCGGAAGTTCGCGGCGGACGCGCCCTGGAGGCGATCCTTCGCGTAGGCGAGGGCGTACTGGTACGCGGTGGCGGAGATCGCCACGCCCTGCGCGCCGACGCCGATCCGGGCTTCGTTCATCATGTTGAACATGATCTTGATGCCCTCGTGCTCCTCGCCGACGAGCCACGCCTTGCACGGCTTGCGCCCGCCGAGCTCGAGCACGCAGGTCGGGGACCCGTGGATCCCCATCTTCTCCTCGATCTTCGTGACGAACGCGCCGTTGCGGTCCCCGAGCGACAGGTCGGCGTTCACCAGGAACTTCGGGACCACGAACAGCGACAGGCCCTTGGTGCCGGGCGGCGAGTCCGGGGTGCGCGCGAGGACCAGGTGGACGATGTTGTCGGTCAGGTCGTGGTCGCCGCTCGAGATGAAGATCTTCTCGCCCTCGAGGTGGTACGTGCCGGGCTCGGTCGGAACCGGCGTGGCGCGGCACCGGTTCTCGCCGACGTCGCTGCCGGCGCCGGACTCGGTCAGGCACATCGTGCCGGCCCACTCGCCGGTGAACATCTTCTGGGCCCAGGTCTCGCGCTTGCCCTCCGGGCCGTACTTGACCAGGACCCGCGCGGCCGCGGCGGTCAACCCGGGGAACATCTCGAACGCCATCGCCGCGCCGATGAACATCTCGACCACCGCCATCCCGAGGGTGGCCGGCATCCCGACGCCGCCGACCTCCGGATCGGCCGTCACGCCGACCCAGCCGCCCTCGGACACGAGCTTCCACGCCTCCTTGTAGCCGGAGGGGGTGCGGACGTTGCCGTCGGCGTCGAGGCGACAGCCCTCGCGGTCGCCGGACACGTTGATCGGCGCCAGGACCTCCTTCGCGATCCGGGCCGCCTCGTCGAGGGTCGCCTCGTACACCTGCCGGTCGAACGCGGCGTACTTCGGGATGTCCGCCAGCTCGTGGTGCATGCCGAGCTGCTCGAACAGCACGAACTTGATGTCTTCGAGATCCACGTCGAACTTCAGGCCGCTGCCCATTCGAACCTCGGGGGACGCGCCGGCGCGTCGGTGAAACTGAATGAAGGCTCATTCGTAGTGTACCGGAGCCGGGCCCGACGTGCACGCGGCGTCGGGTCCAGCCCGGTCACTCCCCGCGGATCGCGGCCAGCACGTCCTTCACCGACCGGACCCCGATCACGGTGACCCCCGCCGGCGCGTCCGCCGCGACCTTGCCGGGAGCGAGCACCCGCCGGAACCCGTGGCGCCCGGCCTCGCGCAGGCGGATCCCCGGGTGCGACACGCCGCGGACCTCGCCGACGAGCCCGACCTCGCCGAACAGGGCGGTGTCGCTGGGGATCGGCCGATCGAACAGCGAGCTCGCGATCGCCGCCACGATCGCCAGATCCGCCGCGGGCTCGTCGATCCGCAGCCCGCCGGTCGCGTTGAGGAACAGGTCGCGGTCGTGCAGGGGCAACCCCGCCTTCCCGAGGACCGCGGCCAGCATCGACAGCCGCCCCCGGTCGATCCCGACCGCGTTCCGGGCCGGGATCTGGAGCGACGGGCGACCGACCAGGGCCTGGATCTCGGCCAGCACCGGGCGGCTGCCCTCGTACGCGCACAGCACCGCGGTCCCCGGCGCGTCCTCCGATCGCTCGGCCAGCAGGCGGGCGCTCGCGTCCGGCACCTCGCGCAGCCCCTCGTCGACCATCTCGAACAGCCCGAGCTCGCCGGCCGCGCCGAACCGGTTCTTGACCGCCCGCAGGACCCGGAGCGGGCCGCCGCCGTCGCCCTCGAAGTACAGCACCGTGTCGACCAGGTGCTCCAGCACCTTCGGTCCGGCGAGCTCCCCGCTCTTCGTGACGTGCCCGACGAGCCAGATCGCGGTCCCGGTGCTCTTCGCGAGCATCATCGCCCGGTGCGACACCTCCCGGACCTGCCCGACCGAGCCCGGGATCCCGGTCAGATCGCCGGTCGCGACGGTCTGGACCGAGTCGATCACCACCACGTGCGGCTTGTGCTCGCGGATCGTGGCCTCGATCGTGTCGAACCGGGTCTCGGCCAGCAGGTACAGCGAGTCGCCCCCGACGCCCAGCCGATCCGCCCGCAGCTTGACCTGGCGGACCGACTCTTCGCCGCTCGCATACAGCACCGGGACGCCCCGCCGCGCGAACTTGTCGAGCGCCATCAGCAGGAGGGTCGACTTGCCGACGCCGGGGTCGCCGCCGAGCAGGACCAGCGAGCCGGTGACGAGCCCGCCCCCGAGCACGTTGTCGAGCTCGCCGATCCCGGTGCGGATCCGGACCTCGCCGCCCCGGTCGGTCGGGACGGCCGACAGCTTGATCGGGGCGGCCGCGGCGACCGACGACACCGGCGCCGCCTCGTCGCGCACGACCTCCTCGACCAGCGTGCTCCAGGCCTTGCACTCGGCGCACCGGCCCATCCACTTGGTGGTCGACCAGCCGCACTGCTGGCAGGTGTACATCCGGCGCGGCTTCGCCATGGTCCTCCCCCCGGGTGACCCCACCCATAGCCTGCGCCCACCGGACCACGCCGCCCGGCGACCGCCCGACCGACTCAGGCCGGGAGCAGCGGCACGCCGTAGGCCTCCGCGATTTCGTCCGGCAGCCGATCGAAGTCGTCGGCGATCGAGAACGTCTCGCCCGCGAACAACCCGAGGGTCCGGGCGCGGACGCCGGAGCCAGCGCGGCCAGCCGGCACACTGGCCGACCGGCCCGCGCGATCACGATCTCCTCGCCGGCTGCGGCCCGGTCGATCATCTCGCTCAGGTGGGTCTTCGCGTCGTGAACGTTCACGATGGTCATGGACTGGACTTAGTCCAATCGAGCGACCCAGGCGAGTTCGAGCGCACTCCCGCTCAGCCGATGCCGGTGACCCCGTGCGGGACCGGACGTCGGTCGACCCACGCCGCGAGCGCGTCCGCGACCTCCCGCGCCACCCGGGTCCCGAGCCCGCGGGTGTACCCCGACGCGTGCGGGGTCAACCACAGGCCGTCGACCTGCGCCGCCGCCTGCAGACCGGGCCACGGCTCGCGCGGGAACACGTCCAGCGCCGCTCCGCGGAGGTGCCCCGTCCGGACGGCCTCGACCGCGGCGTCAACGTCGACGAGCGAGCCGCGGGCCGTGTTCACCAGCACGGCACCCGGGCGCAGCGCCGCGATCCGCGCCGCAGACAGCACCCCCCGGGTCGACGGGGTCAGCGCGCAGTGGAGCGTCACCGCGTCCGCCGATGCCAACGCCGCGTCCACCGTGCCGGCGTCGATCACCCCGTCCGGGACGCCCGCCGGGTCCGTCCCGACGACCCGCGCCCCGAGCCCGCGCAGCGCCGCCGCGACCGTCCGGCCGATCACCCCGAGGCCGATCACTGCGACCGTCGCGTCCGACAATGCCAACGGGTCCAGCGCCGGCAGCTCCGCCCGGGCCCACCGGCCGTCGCGGGCCGCCCGATCGAACGCCGGTTGACGTCGGAGCAGCGCGACGATCGACGCCACCGCGTGCTGCGCGACCGCGTCCCGGCGGGCGAGCGGGCACCGGCCGACCTCGATCCCGCGCTCGACCGCCGCGGCCACGTCGATGTGGTCCCACCCGCTGGTCGTGGTCAGCACCAGCGACCCCGTGAACCGCGCCAGAAGCGCCCGATCGACCTTCACCCGGCTGGTCACGACCAGGACGTCGACGCCGTCGAGCTCCGGCACCGCGTCTTCCGGGATCACCGACCACCGGAGCCCGAGCGCCTCGGCCGCGGCCCGCTCCAGCGCGAGATCCGCGTCGGTCTCGTACGCCGACTGTCCCCACCGCAACACCGTTCGCATCGCCGGTGGTTATCCCGAACCGAACGAGGTGCCCCTGTCCGCCATCGACGGTCCCGCGATCGACGGTCGGTACGTGCTCGCCGAGCCGATCGAGGTCGTCGAGGCCCGCCGGGTCGAGGCCGTCGAGCGGTCGGTCGCCGCGTTGCCCGGGTGGATCCGGCCGTTCGCGCGGCCGCTCGTCGATCGCGCGGCCCACGGGTGCGCGCGGTGGGCGCTGTCGCTCGACCCGGTCGAGGTCCACGTCGCGTGCGACGCCGACGGCGCGTTGATCGCGTACCGCGGCGGCGAGCGGGTGGTCGACGGTCCGGACGGCCGCCGGTACACGATCGGGGTCGAGGTCACCGACGAGGACGTCGTCGTGAGCTGGACCGGCGCCGCCGGCTCGCTCCGCACCACCTACCACCCGGACGCGCTCGGCCTCGACGTGACCCGCGAGGTGTCGAGCGCGCGGCTGCCGGAGCCGGTGGTGTGGACCGCCCGGTACCGGCGCGAGTGACCGCGCCCGGCTCGGGTGCCATCGAGCGGGGAGGGATCTGAGCGCCCCGGCTCGCTCCGCTCGCCGTCGGCCTCCGTCCGGGGTCGCTGCGCTCCGTGCTCCGCTGCGCTCCGCACCGCTCGCTGCGCTCGCGCCCTCCCGTCCGCCTGGCGCGGGTGGTCGCCTGCGGTGAGGGGAGCTTCACAGCGTGATCAGGAACGCCAACAGGTCGGCCCGGTCCGCGTCGGACAGCCCCTCTGCGTAGGTGTGACCGGCCGCCGACAGGCCCGGCCGCGTGGTGTCGTAGGTGGTGACGCGGGCGGGATCCGGCTCCGGCGTGTCGGCGTCGACGGCGTCGTACCGCCAGCCGACCCGCTCCGGATCGTAGTCCCCGGCCTCCGCACCCGTCCGACGCCACCGCACGGGCCGCAGGGACGGGTCGAGCACCGCCGCGAGGTCCGGGATCGCGCCGTCGTGCAGGTACGGTGCCGTCGCCCACACCCCGACCAGCGACGGCGCGACGTACCCGCCGGTCGACACCATGGGTGCCTCCTGGCCGAACCACGACGCGTCGATCCACGCCGCCTCCACGTCGCCGAACGCGGTGGCCCGGATCGGGTCGGTGCCGACCTCGTCGGCCGGGACGATCACCGAAGGTGCAGGCGGCCCGCAGGTGGACCCGTGGCACCCGGCGCAGCTCGCCTCGTACCGGTCGCGTCCGCGGTCCACCGCGTCGGGATCCGGCGGGTCGAACGGCCACGCGGGCGGGGTGAGGGCGATCTGCGCCTGGCGCAGGTCGGCGAGCTCGTCGTCGAGCGCCTGGACCTCGGCGAACGTCAGCCCGGAGCCGAGCAGCATCGACGCCATCGTCCGGTGACCGGCCGCGTCGCCGCTGCCGTCGGTGTACACGCGGTCCTGGTACGCGAT
>JBEBJW010000356.1:0-6778 GCA_040079715.1 Myxococcota bacterium
GGACCTCGACGACGGGTTCCTCCGACCGCGGACCGATCTATCGTACCTGACGCGGGTTACCCCGGCCCGGAAGGAGGCCGCATAGCGGTCCGCCCCGAGCCCGTACCTCCGGCACCGGTCGACCCCGGGCCCGTCCCCGACTGCGCGACCTGCGGCGCGTGCTGCCGCGAGGCGTTCGACACGGTCCCGCTGTCCGCCGACGACGACGCGACGATCGATCGGCAGCCGGCGATGGTGGTGGTCGACCCGGACGGCTGGTGGCACCTCGCGCGGGTCCCGAGCCCGACCGGCTGCGGCACGCGGTGCGCGGCGTTGACCGGCGACGGCGCAGCGACCACTCCGTTCCGGTGCCGGATCTACGGGGATCGCCCGGCCGCGTGCAGCGAGCTCGACGCGGGCTCGGAGTCGTGCCTGTTCGCGCGGTGGCGGGTCGGGCTCGAGCCGCACCCGCCCGAGGTCCTCGACGAGGTCCTCGACCAGTGATTCCCTCCCTGGGGAGCTCGACCGCTCGGGGCCGCGCGGACGGTGCAGCTCACGGGACCGGCTCGTCTCCGGTCGGCGCGGTGTACCCGAGCGCCTCGAGCTGAGCCCGCAGATCGTCCTGCGACGCCCGGACGTGGGCCGGATCGTCGCCGGGACCGCGATCCGCCGGGTCGTACGGCGGCCACCCCGCGACCCACCGGGCCGTCTCGTCGAGCAGGGCCGCGGTCCGCTGCGGATCGTCCACCGGGGCGAGCTCCCCCGGATCCGCCGCCAGGTCGAACAGCGCGGTCGACCGGTCGCCGTCGGCCGTGGTCAGGTCGATCAGCTTGTACCCGCCGTCGACGATCGCGTGGCCCTGGCGGAGCCAGGGAGCGACCGCCACGTCCGGGTACACCGCGTGGACCGTCTCGATCTCGCGCGCCAGGGGCAGGTCGAGGCCGGTGACCGCCGGCGCGTCGACGCTCCCGAACCAGTCGTGGTCGGAGATCCCGTCCGGCGGCTCCACCCCGGCGAGCCGCGCCACGTTCGCGAACAGGTCGAGCGTGCTCACCGGACGGGCGACCCGACCGGGCGCCTGTCCCGGCGCCCACACGATCAGCGGCACGTGGACCAGCGAGTCCCACAGGGCGAACCGGTGGTTGAACAGGTGGTGATCGCCGAGGTTCTCGCCGTGGTCGGCGGTGAGCACGACGATCGTGTCGTCGAGGATCCCGCGCCGATCGAGCTCGTCGAGCAGGTCCGCGGTGGCGCGATCGAGGTCGGCGAGCGCTGCGTCGTACACCCCGGTGATCGCGGCCAGTTGGCGGTCCGAGTAGGTGTACTTGCCGAAGTTGTAAAAGTGGAGGTTGATGTGCGCAGCGTCGGTCGTGAGGCCGAGCTGGATCAGCGCGGGATCGCCGGCCATCACCTGCTGACGCGACGCCATCGACGGGATCCGCGGGGTGTGGGCCTCCATCAGGTTCACGAACGCGAAGAACGGCTCGTCGGTCGTCTTCCGCCGCGACAGCCACTCGAGCAGGGTGTGCCCGGCGAGCGGAGCGGCCTCCTTGAACGCGGCCCGCGCCCACTCGGCGTTGTGCGCCCCGTGCGCCGGCGGGACCCACCCGGGCGCGAGCTCGTGGCTGAGGTCACCGAGGATCAGCTTCCGCTGGGTCGCCGCCTTGGCCACCTTGGCGAGCTTGCCCTTGTACGTGTTCAGCCGGACGTCGAACCCCTGGGTGAGGTTCGTCTCCTCGCACAGCAACGTGTTCGCCGCGAGGGTGAACGTGGCGTACCCGTCGTCGCGGAACGCCTCGGCGATCGTGGTGAACCGGTCGTCGAGCCACAGCCAGCGCTCGTCCGCCCCGTGCGACTCCGGCGCGAGCCCGGTGAACATCGACGCGTGCGACGGCAGGGTCCAGATGCCGGCGCTCGACGCGCGGTCGAACACCACCGCCCGCTCGGCGAGCTTCGCGATCCGCGGCGTCGTCGGTCGATCGTAGCCGTACACCGACAGGTGATCGGCCCGCGCGGTGTCCCACACGACGATCAACACGTTCGGCCGGTGATCCGGCCCGTGATCTCGGAGGGTCGACCACCAGACGGCGGCGGCGAGCGCGAGCCCGGCGATCCCCACCGCGGCCACGAGCCGGCGCCTCACGGGTCCTCCTCGGTGTACCCGAGCTGGCGGAGCTGATCCGCGGCGGTCGGATCCGCGCGGAGCGGGTTGCCGGGGTGGTCGTCGGCGGTCCGCTGGCCGGGATCGTACTTCGGCCGGGCCCGCTCCCACGCCGCCAGCGCGCCGGCCAGCCGAGCGGCGACCTCGCCCTGGTCGAGGTGGTGGTCGGTGCGCTCGCCGGGATCGGCGTCGAGGTCGTACAGCCCGGCCGAGCCGTCGGAGCCGCGGACGTACTTCCACGGGCCGTCGAAGATCGCCTGGAACCGCCTCGCCCACCGATCCCGCGCCAGATCCGGGAACGCCGCCCGGATCTCGGGCAGGCGCGGGGTCGGCGCCTCGAGCTCGGAGAACACGGTGGCGGAGGCGCCGAGACGGTGGAGCGGATAGTCCAGGTTCGGCGCCGAAATCCCCGCGAGCGCCACCAGCTCGCCGTACAGGTCCCCGGTCGACACCGGCGCCGACGCCCGGCCCGGCGGCACCGCGGCCGGGTACCGGATCAGCAGCGGCACGTGCACCAGCGACTGGTGGAGCGACCACCGGTGGTCGAACATCCCGTGGTCGCCGAGGTTCTCCCCGTGATCCGAGGTGACCACCACGATCGTGTCGTCGAGCAGGCCGCGCTCCGCGAGCCCGTCGATCAGGGTCGCGGTGGCGGCGTCGAGGTCCCACAGCGCCGCGTCGTAGGTCGCGCGGATCGCGGCGAGCTCGTCGTCGGAGAACGACGCCCGGCCCTCCATCGCCGCCATGATCCGGAACAGCGAGCCGTCGGTCGCGAGCGCCCGGGCGACGGTGTCCGGGTCCGCCACCGCGTCGCGCGCGGCCCGGGACGGGATCCGCGGGTGGTGCGCCTCGAGCAGGTTCAGGTACGCGAAGAACGGCTCCGGAGCCGGCCGCTGGTCCACCCAGTCGAGGAACGAGGCGACCAGCACCGGCCCGGCGTCCTTGTACGCGACCAGCCGCTTCGGCCAGCCGTCGCCGTGGCCCGACGCGACCCACCCCGGCGCGACCTCGACGCTGCGGTCCTCCGGGAGCAACTTCGCCGCAGTGGCCACCGCGCACCGCTCGGCCTCGGTCCCGCGCCACGCGTACCGGACGGTGTCGAACCCCTGGAGGAGGTTGGTCTGGTCGGACAGGTACGGGTTGCTCGACCAGGCGAACGTCGCGTAGCCGGACGCGCGGAACTGCTCGGCCACGGTCCAGTGGTGGCCGTCGAGCCACAGCCAACCGACCTTCGCGCCGTGTGACGAGGTGGGCAGCCCGGTGAACAGCGAGCCGTGCGACGGGACGGTCCACATCCCCGGGGCGTACGCGCGGTCGTACACCCGAGACGACGCGGCGAGCCGGTCGAGGTGCGGCGTGGTCGGCCGCTCGTATCCGTACAGGCTCGTGTGGTCGGCCCGCACGGTGTCCCACAGGACCACCACCACGTTCGGGTGGTGGACCGTGGGCCGGCGCCAGACCGCCACCGCGACCGCCGCAGCCGCGACGACCGCGATCCCGACTCCGATCCCGACGACCAGCCGCCTCACGCCGCTCCCGAGCCCCCACCCTATCCGGGTCGAGGCCGGACGCCGACGGTGGGACGGGGGGTGCGGCCCACCGGTCGGACCTGTTAGACGACGCGTTCGGGGTGGGTGCGGTGGCTTGGTTCAGACCGAAGCTCCAGATTGGCCGAAAGCGGCTCGTGTCGATCGTCGTCGCGTCGCTCGCGCCGATCCTGATCGTCATCGGCGCGCTCGAGGGGCTCGAACGGTTCCGAAGCTTCGCGGATCGCCGCGAGGAGGAGAACGCCGGGAAGGTGATCAACGGCCGGGTCGTCGAGGGCGGCGTGGTCGAGGTGATGCAGAACAAGCTGTGGCAGAACCCCGACGTGATCATCCTCGGCAACTCGCTGTCGAACACCGACATCCAGGGGCCGCTGCTCGCGAAGCGCCTCGGGCTGCAGCGCCAGCAGGTCCAGAAGTTCTCCGTCCCGAACAGCATGGGCGCGCACTGGTACGCGATCCTGAAGAACCGGGTGTACGCGAACGGCCACAAGCCGGCCGTCGTGATCATCCTGTCGGACCTCCAGTCGCTGCTCGCGCTGGTCCCGCGGTCCGAGGCGTCGCACCTGAACCTCGCTGTGCAACTGAGCCGGTACGAGCCGGTGATCGACGAGCTGCTCGGGTCCCGGAACTACTACCTCGAGCGCGTCCGGGAGAACCGCGGAAAGCTCCGCGACAAGGCGCTGATCTCCGCCCGGAACCTGATGGTGGACCTGTTCTACCACCACACGGTGTACGCGGGAGACGATCGGGACACCGAGGACGCCCTCGGCCGGGTGTTCGACTCGAGCCGGACCGACATGCGGCTCCACAACAACGTGATCCCGATCTTCAACACCCAGTCCGAGCGGGACCTCCTCCCGTTCGATCCGGCGTCGCTGCCGAAGCCGGACGGGTCGTTCATGCCGCGGATCGCGGCGTTGGTCGAGCAGAACGGCGGCCGGCTCGTCTACCTGCGCCCGCCGATGTCGCCGCTGCTACCGGACGGGGTGGGCGACATCGTGCTCCCCGAGACGGAGGCGCTGGTGCCGGCGGCGATGGCCGAGCACGGCGGGATCTACCTCGATCTCCGCCAGCTCGACATGGACATCACGCACTTCCACAACGTCGACCACATGAACAACGAGGGCGCCCGTCGGTTCACCCAGATCGTCGCCGAGCTGTTCGACGACCTCGGGCTCACCGGCAAGGCCCGCCCGTCGGCCGACCTGCTGAAGACGGTCGGGGTCGACGAGACGCAGCAGTTCGTCGAGCTGCCGCTGTCGGTGAAGTTCGATCGCCCGCCTCCGGCGCTCGCGCGGGCCGACCGCCCGTTCGCGAAGGGCCGCGGCCGGCTGCTGTACTTCGCCACCGAGAACCTCGGGTACCTGAACGACGCCGCCACGATCGAGCTCACGCCCCATGCCAGTCGCTGCTCGCCGATCCGGGTGCTCGAGCAGGGCAAGTTGCTCCCGGGCGCGAACTCGGCGTGCGAGGTGGCGGCGCGCCAGGGCAAGGGCCGGTCGTGCCACACGCCGGACAAGCTGTTCTTCACCACCTCGGACGACACGAGCCCGTACACGACCGATCGCAGCTACACCCTCGCCCTCGACCCCGACCGCTCGTGCGACGCCGCGCTGTGGCTGTACCCCGGCGACTCGGCGAAGCTGTCGATGCGCCCCGTCGACGCCGGGCTGCTGAGCCGTGGGGCAGGTGCGGTGCGGGTCGTCGCGTACGACGTGGGCTCGGGCGGGGTCGTCGCTCCGACCGACGCCGTCCGGACCGGGGCGCTCGGGATCCAGGTCAAGGCCGCGAACCTGGTCCGGGTCGACGAGCCGGTCGCGGTCGACTCCCTGTCGGAGCGGAGCCCGGTCCTGGTGCTCCAGCCGCGGATCGCGCCCCACCCGGGCAACGTCACGGTCGAGCTGACCAACGACTCCGACGAGTTCCTGCTGATCACCAGCGTCCGCCTGATGTCGGAGGTCCCAAAAGGAACCTGACTGGGGGACCTGACCGCGTCCGGCCCTGATCTCCAGTCGTGCGCCCGTGGGTCAGATCACCGCGAACAGCTGGTGGACCAGCGCGGCGAGCCGCCCGTCCGGGGTGTACAGCTCGGCGTGCTGGTCGCTGTACCCGCCGCGCGTCAGGTCGGACGTCACGGTGACGAGCCACGCCGCCCCCGGATCGACCGTCGGGTCCGGCAGGGGCGACAGGAACTGGGCGTGGAGCGCGACGCTGCCGAACCGCTTCGGGCCGCGGGCCCGCGACAGCGCGACCGGCGGCATCGCGTCGAGGAGCCCGACCGCGAGCGCCGCATCCACCGGCTCCGGCGCGAGCGGGCGGAGCCACGCGTCGAGGCGCGGATCGTGGCGGCCCGCGTACGGACCCGCGCCGCTCGCGAGCCGCATCTCGAAGTTCCGGAGGAACTGCGGGAACGGCGGCGACACCACCGTCACCGGCGGCACGGCGTCCGCCGGGGGCGCGTCGGGCGGCGGGACCACGTCGTGGTCGAGCTCGGTCGACCGATCGACCCCGAGCGTGGCCATCGCGTGGACCACCACCCGCTCGTCGGCGACCAGCCGGGCCGACAGGAAGGTCGTGCCGGAGCCTGCCCGTTCGAGCTGGACCACGATCCGGTGGTCGCCGGCCGGGACCGGCGCGCAGAACTGGACCGACAGCGACCGCGGCGGACGGTCGGGGGCCGAGGCCTGCATCGCGCGGAGCAGCATCGCGGCCGACGCGCCTCCGTACTGCCCTGGCCCCTGGAACCAGTCCGGATCGACCGTGACCTCGAACGTGCCGTGCGGACCGGGTCGGACGGCGGTGGCGTCGCTGAACATCGGTGCCCGCTAACCCGGGGTTGCGGCCGCCGCTGGACCGGGCGACGGTGCGGTCATGTCCGAACCCGAAGCCGCGTCGATCCCCCCATCCGGAACCCCCGCTCGACCGCTCGGGGCTGGTGTTCCCGCTCGACCGCTGGGGGCTGGGATGTTCGCCGGGCTGGTCGCCCCGACCCTGCTCACCGCTGGGGGCGGCCTGCTCGTGCTCCGCGCGGGGCGGGTGGTCGGCGAGGCCGGTCCGTCCGGCGCCCTGCTGGTGTGGGCGGCCGCCGGGG
>JBEBJW010000357.1:0-6773 GCA_040079715.1 Myxococcota bacterium
TCGATCGCGTAACCCCCGCAACACCCGGCTCCCTCTCCAGTCGCGACGTAGGCGCGGAGCTCGGCGTCATCGATGTCGCTGCGGAACACCAAGGTGGTGACGTCGTGCTCTACGACCTCGTGATGAGGTCCGATCACTGCGAAGCCGGTGACGAGCACGTGCGGGCGACCCACCAGCGCTCGCAGCCTGCGGAAGTGATCCTCGGGATCCACCGGCTTGCCGAACGGCGCGTCCGGCTGTTCGGGGTCGTACGCCACTTGATCGGCCCCGATCACCCAGTCGTCGGGGTGGCGCGCCGCGACCGCACGGGCCTTGCGCCGCGCCAGCTCCCGCGCGAGCGAAACCGAATCGGGCGCTTCGACCGCCCGCTCGTCGACCCCGGGGGACTCGGTCCGGACGGCAATCCCCGCGTCGATCAGCATCCGCCGCCGATACGGACTCGTCGAAGCGAGAATCAGCTCACGCATCGGTCTCCTCGGGCCGTTTGTGCTCGCAGCCGCCTCCGATATACTCCCTCTCGTCACCGCGGGCCCGATCCGACGAGGCCCACGCCACGCGGTTCTGCGTGGCTCACGGCGACCGAGCGAGGACGGCAATCCGCCGTCCGCACCCGGTCGGTCGCATTCGGATCGTGCTGCGCGACGGAGGCAGGAGAGCATGGCAATCGGTGCGGTCGGGATCGATCTCGGAACCACGTTTTCCGCGATCGCCCACGTCAACCAGCTCGGGGTGCCCGAGATCCTGCCGAATGCCGAAGGCGACCGGATCACCCCGAGCGTGATCCTGTTCGAGGACGACGACGTCATCGTCGGCAACTACGCGAAGCAGGCAGCGGTCGTGTACCCCGAGCAGGTGGTCGAGTTCGTCAAGCGCCACATGGGCGAGACGACCTACCGGTTCAAGTACCGGGGCCGGGAGTACACCCCGGAGCAGCTGTCGTCGTTCATCCTGGCGAAGCTCAAGCAGGACGCCGAGCTGCGCCTCGGGCACCGGATCGAGCAGGCGGTGATCACCGTCCCGGCGTACTTCAACGACCTCCAGCGCCGCGCCACGATGCGCGCGGGCGAGCTCGCCGGGCTGAAGGTCCTGAAGCTGATCAACGAGCCGACCGCCGCCGCGTTCGCGTACGGGTTGATCAACGCCGGCAAGAACATGCGGGTGTTGGTGTACGACCTCGGCGGCGGCACGTTCGACGTGACCCTGTGCGACATCGTCGACAACGACATCAACGTCGTCGCCACCGACGGTGACCACCTCCTCGGCGGCAAGGACTGGGACGATCGGCTGATCGCCCACGTCGCGCAGGCGTTCAAGGAGAAGCACGGGCTCGATCCGCTCGAGGAGCTTTCGAGCTACCACGACCTGCGCCAGAAGTGCGTCTCGGCGAAGATCTCGTTGACCAAGCGGCCGAAGGTCAACATCTTCCACGACTACTCGAACAAGGTGCTCCGGCTCGCCGTCACCCGCGAGACGTTCGAGGAGCTCACGCACGACCTGCTGTCGCGGTGCGAGGCCCTGACCGACGCGGTGATCAAGGCCGCCCGGGTTCCGCTCGACAGCATCGACGTGGTGCTGCTGGCCGGCGGCTCGACCCGGATGCCGATGGTCCGGGAGAGCCTCGGCAAGGTGTTCGGGCGCCCGCCGGCGACCGACATCAACCCCGACGAGGCTGTGGCCCTCGGCGCCGCGCTGACCGCCGCGATCGAGGCGGCCGAGCTCGCCGGCGAGGAGTCGCCGGTCGAGATCCGGACCCACGACGTCACGTCGCACTCGCTCGGGATGGTCGTGTACCGCGAGGGCCGGCTGTTCAACTCGAAGATCATCGAGCGGAACACGCGGATCCCGGCCGAGAAGACCCGCGACAACTTCTCGACCACCCACGACGGCCAGTCCACCATGGACCTGTGGCTGGTCCAGGGCGAAGACCAGGACCCGCTGAAGTGCTCGGTGCTCGGGCACTTCGAGTTCTACGGGATCGCCCCGCGGCCGGCCGGCCAGGCCCGGCTGTCGGTCACCTACCGGTACAACAGCAACGGGATCGTCGAGATCGAGGCGATGGACCTCGAGAACGGTCAGATCCTGCCGTACCGGCCCGCGAGCGGGGGCACCACCCTCGAGGATCTCGCCCACAACCGCGCGCCGATGCAGGTCGCGCTGGTGATGGACTGCTCGGGCTCGATGTACGGCAACAACATCGACAACGCGAAGCGCGCCGCGATCGGGTTCGTCCAGCGCACGCTCCAGTCGCCGAACCGCCAGGTCGCGGTGGTCGCGTTTCCGGGCGGGGTGAAGTCGACCCCCACCGCCGACATCGAGCGGTTGAAGTGGGCGATCGACGCGCTGACCCCGATCGGCAGCACCCCGATGTCGGAGGGGCTCCGGGAGGCGAACGGCCTGCTCCGGCCGCGCGCCGGAGTCCAGCGGGTGTTCGTGGTGATGACCGACGGCCACCCGGACGATCCGGACGCCACGGTGAAGCGGATCCACGACCTGCGGGTGTCGGGGGCGCGGATCATCACCGTCGGGGTCGGAAACCAGGTGCAGCGCGACTTCCTGTCGTCGCTCGCGTCCGGTCCCACCGACTTCCACTTCTGCAACGAGTCCCTCGAGCTCGAAGGGACGTTCATCAACCTTGCGACCGAGTTGTCGTCGAGCTGAGGCGCGCACCGTGACCGATTCGAACGATACCGAAGCTTTGCGCCGCCTGGCCCACGAGATGGGCGAGCTGCGCAAGATGGTGGCCGACCGGCTGACCAACGACAAGGTGCGGGAGAAGGCGTTCGACCAGCTGTACGACGAGCTCCGTCAGTACAAGGAAGACTTCCTGTTCCAGGCCGAGAAGCCCCTGCTGCTCGACCTCCTCCTGTTCTACGACTCGCTCAACTGGTTCCAGGAGAGCCTGATCAAACAGGAGATGTCGCCCGACGTGATCGCCGACAGCTTTCAATACCTGATCGACGAGTTCCTCGAGGTGTTGTACCGTCGTGACGTGGTACCGGTCGAAGAGAACGCAGTGTTCGATCGCACGGTCCACAAGGCGGTCAAGGTCACGGACACCGACGACGAGCGGGCCGATCAGCGGATCGCCCAGGTGTTGAAGCGGGGATTCATCCGGGCGAACAAGCAGCTCCGCCCGGAAGAGGTCGTGATCATGAGGTACCGCGGCCGGAAGGACTGAATGAGCGCCGACGACGACATCGTCCTGGGGATCGACCTCGGCACGACGTTCTCGGCGATGGCGTACGTGAACGAGCACGGCAAGCCCGAGATCATCGCCAACTCCGAAGGGTTCCCGACCACCCCGTCGATCGTGCACTTCTACGACGAGGACGCGTGCGTCGTCGGCGAAGAAGCCGTGAAGATGGTGGTGATCGACCCCGAGAACGTCGTCCGGTTCATCAAGCGCCACATGGGCGAAGAGGACTTCTCCCTCGAGTTCTACGGTCGGGCGTACACCCCGCAGGAGATCTCGGCGCTGATCCTACGCAAGCTGAAGGACGACGCCGAAGAGGCGATGGGCCACGAGATCCGCGACGCGGTGATCACGGTCCCGGCCTACTTCCACTCCGCCCAGCGCGGCGCGACCGCCGAGGCCGGTGCGATCGCGGGGTTGAACGTCCTGTCGATCATCAACGAGCCCACCGCAGCGGCGATCGCGTACGGGCTCGACCGGATCGGTGGGCAGCGCAAGCTGCTGGTCCTCGACCTCGGCGGCGGCACGTTCGACGTGACCGTGATGGAGATCAAGGGCACGAAGCTGTCGACGATCGCGTCCGACGGCAACGCCGAGCTCGGCGGCAAGGACTGGGACGATCGGCTGCTGAACTACGTGGCCGAGCAATTCTTCCAGAAGTACCAGATCGATCCGCGCGACGATCCGGCTCCGTACCAGGAGCTGTACGAGCGGTGCCTCCACGCGAAGATCTCGCTGTCGACCAAGGACAAGGCCGTGATCCCGGTCAACCACCGCGGGCACCGGCTCGCGGTGAAGGTGGATCGCGAGCTGTTCGAGGTGCTGACCCGCGATCTGGTCCAGCAGTGCGAGGACACCTCGAACCTCGTGCTCGAGAAGGCCGGGCTGAAGTGGCCGGACCTCGACGACGTGCTGCTGGTCGGCGGCTCGACCCGGATGCCGATGGTCCGGAACATGCTGGTCCGGCTGTCGAAGAAGGAGCCGGTCGGCGGGGTCAACCCGGACGAGTGCGTATCGCTCGGTGCGGCCCTCGCCGGGGTGTTCCGCCACCGCCCGAACCACCCCGCGCTCCGCGAGAAGCGGCAGGCGATGGCGGACCGGGCGCGCCAGCTCAAGAAAGACGTCGCGGCGAACGGCCCGAAGAAGGCCGCCGCTCCGCAGCCGCGCGGCGCGGTGATCGGGCTCGCGTACGGCGGGCACATCGCCGAGGAGGCCGCGAAGGCCCTGAGCGCCGACGAGGTCCCGACCGAGACCGATGAGGTGGGGCTGCCCGACGTGACGATCGAGGACGTGACCACCCACCCGCTCGGGATCATCGTCCTCGACAAGAACCGGCAGGAGCGCGTGGTCGAGCTGATCGCCGAGGGCACGAAGCTCCCGTACGAGTACCGCGGTCGGTTCGCGTACGCGTACGAGAACATGACGGCGGTGCGGGTCGAGGTGACCGAGGGTGCCGGCACCTCGCGCGATCAGGTCACGGTGATCGGGAAGGTCGAGCTGACCGGCCTGCCGCCGCGGCCCCGCGGCACCCCGATCGAGGTGATCTACTCGTACGCGGTCGACCAGATCCTCAAGGTCCAGGTCGTCGACGTGGAGAGCGGGGTCAGCCGGGCGGTCGACATCCGGTTCCAGGGC
This sequence comes from Myxococcota bacterium, assembly GCA_040079715.1. Taxonomy (GTDB): domain Bacteria; phylum Myxococcota_A; class UBA796; order UBA796; genus JACKER01. Next base: position 4,829 of record JBEBJW010000357.1, read on the forward strand.
GGCATGACGAACGATCAGGTCCAGCGGGCCCGCGAGCGGAACCGGATCATCCGGTTCGACTGACCTCGCGCTCCGTCGCGCCCAGGCGGTCGGGGCCGACTTCCGCGCGCGCCGCGCAGACCCATCGTGGGGGCCCCACCCCGAGCCGGTTTGACCGCGGCCGTGCGGCCCGGTAGAACCGAGGCGCGGTGTCGGGGGACTCGGCTCGTCCATGGAATCGGTAGACCTCGAGCTCGCGGCGGAGTTCTGCAAGCTGGTCGGCGCGCCGAACCTGCTCGTGTACCTCGGCCTCGACGAAGACGCGGATCCCGGCGACGCAGCCGGCCGGCTCAAGGCCCGCCGGAAGTTCATGCAGGGGATGCAGGGCAACCCGAAGTACAAGCGGGAGGCGCTGTTCCTGATCAAGAACTTCTCCGCGTTGAACGAGGTGTTGGCCGACCTGCCGACCTACCTCCGCGACGCCCAGCACCGGTCGGAGTCGGAGCACCTCCCGGTGGTCGAGATGACCGTCCGCGGCGTGCTGGCCGGCGGCGCCGTCACCGAGGACCAGATCGCGTACCTCCGGCGGAACGCGGCCGAGCTCGGGGTCACCGAGGTCACGTTCCGGGAGGTCCTGGCGCGCCTGTCGGCCGAGCTCGGCACGCCGCTCGATCCCGCGCTGCTGGGTCGAACCGGGCTCTCGACCGGGCGAGACGACTCCCTCGACCTGTACGAGCTGCTCGGCGTGCCCGGCGCCGCGAGCGAGGCCGACATCAGCGCCGCGTTCGACCGGCGGGTGGCGGAGGTCGCGACGATCGCCGACCCGGTGGTCCGCGAGGCCGTGCGCCACCGGCTCGAGATGGCCCGCGACACGCTGGCCGACGACGCGAACCGCCGCCAGTACGACGCCACCACCGCCCACACCGGGCCCCCGGCGCGGGTCCGATCGTTCTCCCCGCCCGGCACCGCCGCGACCGCCCCGCCGGTCCGCGAGCGCACGGTAGGGCCGGGCCCGCGGCTCGAGATCCTCGGCGAGCCCGTCCGGACGCTCCGGCTCGGGTCCGGGATCACCGTCGCGACGATCGGGATTCGGAACGGCGGGACGGGCGCGATGGCGGGTACCGTCGCCGCCGACGTCTCGTGGGTGGTCGTCGATCCGACGCGGCTCGATCCGGACTCGGTCGAGCAGGTGATCTCGGTCCAGGTCGACCGGTCCGATGTCCCCGAGAACGCGACCACCGCGTCGGTGACGATCCACACCGAGCGGGGCGAGCGGGCGCGGGTCGTGTTCGAGATCCGCCGGGGGCTGCCGCTGTGGGCCGTCGCCGCGATCGGCGTGACCACCCTCGTGGGGGTCCTGCTCGCGATGTGGGTGGTGTTGTCTCGGCTGTGACGCGTCCCCGGGCCCGGCGAGGCGGTCCACCAGTTATTGGTTCGGTACCATGGACACCCCCAGCGGCGGCGGCAGCCGCGTTCCCGAATCCGAAGACGCGGTCGAGTCCCTCCTCGATCAGGCCGAAGAGGCGCTGGACGACGGCGACATCGACCGCGCCCTCGAGCTGTGCCGGGAGGTGCTGGCGGAGAACCCGCGCCACCCGGGCGCCCTGTTCGTCGCGGCCGACGCGGAGCGCAGCCTCGGCGACCTCGAGCGGGCGGAGGTCGGGTACCGCTCGGTCACCCAGCTCGCGGCAGACCACTCCCCAGCGTGGAGCGGTCTCGCGTCGGTGTTGTTCGACCAGCTCCGGTTCGACGACGCGCGGGTCGCGGCGCTGCGGGCGTTGCGCGCCGATCCGCACAACCCCGAGGCGGCGCACGTCCGCGGGATGCTCCGCGAGCGGCGGGCCGATCTCCAGGGCGCCGATCGAGACTTCCTCAGGGCCGCCCGGCTCGATCCGGACGGGTTCCCCCTCCCCGAGCGGCTGACCGACGCGATGGTGACCGCGATCGTCGCCGAGGCCACCTCCGA
>JBEBJW010000358.1:0-6760 GCA_040079715.1 Myxococcota bacterium
GTACAGCACCGTGCCGACCGGGAGGTTCGTCCGCACCACCCGCTCGACCCGCGTCGGCTGCTCGCCGTCGTACTGGGCCTCGAACACGCTGCTCGACACCGCCGACGCGCCGGCGCCCACCGTCAGCCCACCGCCCGCCCAGATCGCGCACACCGACCCATCGACCCACGGCGCGGAGCCGTAGGTGACCATCCCACGCGCCAGCAGCCCGAACGGAGAGAAGAACGTCACCTGCAGGTCGCCGGTCACCCCGAACCGACCGGCGCTGGCGGCGGCGTCCGGGTACACGTCCGAGCCCCACGAGGTCCGCTGGTCCACCATCCCTGCGCCGCCGACCAACCCGAGGCGCCCCCAGGCCCGGATCCGCGCCGGCTGGTCGACGGGCGCCGCGAGCCAGTCCTCCGGCAGCGCCCCGTCGTGCACCAGCCGGGTGTTCCAGTACCGACCGTCGGTCTTCTGGACCAGGTACAGCCCCTCGGACGGCGGGACCGTCGGCGACGGGAACCCGTCCACGTACAGCCGCACCCCGTCCGGGACCGGCGGGCCTCCGGCGGGCGGCGGTGGCGGCTCCCACTTGAACAGCGGGTGTCCCGCGCCCACCCCGCGGTCGATCCCGGGCCGGATCCGGAGCGCGCCGGCGAGCGGATCCTCCCAGTCGCCGCCCCGCGAGAACTCGACGATCGCCCGCGCCATCAACACGTCCGCCCACATCCGGGGGGCGGGGGCGAACGTCAGGCACGGCAGACGGGCGTCGAGCTCGGAGAGGATCGCCGCGGGCAGCTCCACGTCGCCGCGGTCGATCGCCGACTGCGCGTCGAGCACGTACGACCGGAGCTCGGGCTCGTCGAGCGGAGCGCAGGTCGGCGTCCCGTCGGACGCAGCCAGCGCGGTCACCAGCCACTCAGCGAGCCACATCACACACGTGGAGGAGGAGGTTGCACCGGATCGCCGTCTCGTACCCCTCGACCACGTCGATCGTCTTGCCCATCGTGCCGAGCCCGTACCCGAAGTCGGCGAACAGCTCGTACCGCCCGGTCGGCAGCTCGCCCGGGTGGAACACCATCCCTCCGCCGTGGAGCTCGACCTTCACCGAGCTCGGCGCGACCACCACCCGCCCGAACGTCGGCCCGACCGCGGACGGCTGCGGCGGCTCCGGCTCCGGCAGCGTCTCGGCCAGCACCGGCGCGGGCTGCGGCGGGGCGACCTTCGGGACGTGGATCGGCGACGGCGGGTGCGGGACCGGCGCCACCACGACCGGCGCCGGAGCAGGTGTGGTGGGCCCCGGAGTCGGTACGGGGGGCACGGGCCCGAGTTCTCGATCGAGCACGGCGGGCGCCGGTAGGGGGACCGGCACCTCGACCCGCACCGGCGGCGGCGCGGGGACCGGGACCACGACCGGCGACGCGGGCCACCAGCGCCCGGCGACGAACACCAGGCATCCGCCGAGCCCGAACACCAGCGCCAACAACCCGAGCCCGCCCGCGACGCGACGCCAACCGGGCGTCGGATCCACCGTCCGGACTGCCGCCGGTGCAGGTCGGTCCAGGCCGTGGGCCCCGATGGGGTGGAGGTCGATCCGGAACGTCTCCGAGCTCCGGTCCTCGTCGCGCGACGGCTGCGAGCCGCTGAACTCGCCGTGCGACAGCGTGCCCTCGGTGATCACCCGCCCGTCGAGGTACCCGGACACGGTGCTCGGGTTCGGCCAGACCCGCTCGCGCGCCCACCGCCGGAGCGGCTCGCCGTCCAGCCGCTCCGCCAGCGACTCGCACGCGGCCCGGACCTCGGCGGAGGTCGGGCGAGCGGCCGGTTGGTACGCCAGCATCCGCGCGAGCAGCCCCCGCAACTCCGGGTCGAGGTCGACCGGGAGCCGATCGAGCGCCGCCACGACGTGGGCCTCGTACACCCCGGCGTCCGACGCGAGCCGGAACATCTCGACCGGGATCGCGTCCTCGAACAGCCGCGCCCCGCACAGCGCCTCGTACAGGGTGCAGCCGAGGCCGAACACGTCCGCCTCGGGCCCGGGCGCGGTCCGCCCGAACCGCTCGGGGGCCATGTAGGCGAGGCTCCCGACCGTCGACCCGGTGCCGGTGCGCGCCTCGCGGTCCGGGCTCTCGTCCATCGACCGGGCGATCCCGAAGTCGAGGACCTTGACCTCGCCGTGGCGACCGATCCGGATGTTGCTCGGCTTGATGTCGCGGTGGATCAGCCGCAGCGGCCGTCCGTCCGGGCGAGGGGTGTTCCACGCGGCGTCGAGCGCCTCGGCGACGACCGCGATCACCTCGACGCTCGCGCGGACCGACAGCACGCCGATCAGCGCCGCCACGTCCTCGCCCTCGACGTACTCGGTGACGAGGCCGATCCGCCCCTCGAGCAGCGCCAGATCGAACACCCGGAGGATCGCCGGGTGGCGGAGCACCGCGAGCAGCCGCCCCTCGTCGCGCAGCCGCCGGACCGCCTCGTTGCCCGGGTCCACGTCGACCCGGAGGAGCTTGACCGCCACGTCGTTCTGGATCCCGCCCGCCGCCATCATCGTCGCGCGGTACACCTCGCCGTACCCGCCGCGACCGAGGCAGTGGTGGATGTGGAACTGACGTTGGCGGCCAGCCTCCATACGTCCCCCGTGATCGCGGCCCTGCCATGGTGGTGATCCGGACGGCCCGGTCGTTCACGGCACAGCGGCGAGCACCTCCACCAGGGTCAGGGGATCGATCGCCGTGGCCTCGTACCAGTCGTCGGACAGCGCCGCGGTCGGAAGGTTCCGCGGAGCCGCGCCGGCTTCGACGTCGGCGCAATCGGACTCGTACCCGAACAGGTACCCGATCTCGTCGGCCTCGACCTGATCGAGGGTCACGTACGCGCCCATCACGAACGGCTCCCAGTCGGCGGCCCAGTCGGCCGGATGGTCGGCCTCGAGCTCGGCGCGGTGCTGGGTGAGCTCGCCGAACCCGACGCCCCACGGGATGGACTCGAGCACGTCCCGCAGGTCGGTGTACCCGCCATAGTCGGCCGCCAGCACCTGGTTGCAGGTGCTCACGCCGTTGTGCAGGTCGAGGTCGAACTCGCCCCACAGGGTGGCGCCGCCCTGCGCGAACCACGTCTGGACCGCGCTCTCGGACGTGGACAGGTCGTACTCGACCGAGCACAGCGGGCCCTTGCCGGCGTCGAGGAACGAGAACACGATCTTCGCCGACCGGTTGCTCCCCTCGAACCGGTAGTCGCGGAGCTTCCCGCCGTCGACGATCGTCGACCAGCCGATCTCGACGTACACGGGCTCGATCCGCGGCAGCCCGGGCGTGTAGCTCGGGTCGGACCGCGGGACGCTCGGGTAGGTGCAGGCCGCGTCGTCGATCGGGGTGCCGGGGTCGGTCGGACGGCCGATCTCCGCGCCGTCCTGGGCGCCGCCGCCGTCGCTGTCGGCGAGGGTCGGGTCCGTGCCGTGGATGAACGCCTCGTCGCCGTCGACGAGCCCGTCGCGGTCGGTGTCGCGGTCGAGCGGGTCGGTCAGGTAGGTGATGATCTCGTCGCCGTCGAGCATCCCGTCGAGGTCCATGTCGGGGTCGAGCGGGTCGGTGTCGGTCTGGTTGACCTCGCGACCGTCGTGCAGGCCGTCCCCGTCGGTGTCCCACACCGCCGGCTGCGTGTGGTAGGTGTTGACCTCGTCGCCGTCGTCGAGGTTGTCCTCGTCGGTGTCGGTCGCCAGCGGATCGCTCTGGTAGGTGTCGACCTCGACGCCGTCGGTCAGGCTGTCGTTGTCGCTGTCGGAGTCGAGCGGGTTCGTCAGGGTGACCGTGACCTCGCGCCCGTCGTTCAGTCCGTCGTTGTCGGAGTCGTCGTCGACCGGGTCCGTGTTCAGGTCGATCTCGTCGCCGTCGAGCAGGTCGTCGGAGTCGGAGTCGGCCTCGGTCGGGTCGGTGCCGGTCGTCAGGATCTCGACGATGTCGTCGAGCGAGTCGCCGTCGGTGTCCGCCTCGGTCGGCGAGGTCCCGGCGTCCGACTCCTGCAGGTCGGTCAGCCCGTCGTCGTCGGTGTCGGTCAGCAGCGGGTCGCTGCCGAAGTTGTTGACCTCGAACCCGTCGCCGAGCCCGTCGTTGTCCGAGTCGGCGTCGAACGGATCGGTGTCGTTGTCGAGCTCGTCCTTGTCGAACAGGCCGTCCTGGTCGGTGTCGGCCCGGCGCGGGTGGGTGCCGGTGTCCTCGAGCTCCTCCCCGTCGTACAGCCCGTCCCCGTCGGTGTCCGGGTTCAACGGGTCGGTCAGGTGGACCCGGACCTCGTCGTAGTCGGAGATCCCGTCGTAGTCGGTGTCGATCGACAGCGGATCGGTGCCGCGTCCGACCTCCTGCCCGTCGAACAACCCGTCGCCGTCGGTGTCCTTGTTCAGGTTGTCGGTGCCGTATTCGTCCGGCTCTTCCTTGTCCCACAGACCGTCGCCGTCCGTGTCGGGCCGCAGGGGGTCGGTGCCGGTGTTCTGGAGCTCGTCGATGTCGTTGTACAGGTCCCCGTCGGTGTCCGGCAGGCGGGGGTGGGTGCCGTACACCACCACCTCGTCGTAGTCCGACAGGCCGTCCTTGTCGGTGTCGGTGTCCGTCGGGTCGGTGTCGAACTCGTTCACTTCCTGGCCGTCGGTCAGCGCGTCGCCGTCCGAGTCGGGGTCTGCTGGGTCGGTCAGGGTGATGTTCAGCTCGTCCACATCGGTCAGGCCGTCGCCGTCGGAGTCGACGTCCGGCTCGATCCCGACCGGACCGGACGGGGGAGGATCGGCCCGGTTGCAGGCGCTGATCGCCACCAGCGCCAGAATCGCCACCACGCTGCGCATCCTGCCCTCCATCCACCGCCGAACCGACCGACCACGAACGTACCACGACCGGGGGGCCGGCGACGCCCATCGACGATGCCCGACCGGTTCCGGCGACGTCTCGCCCGCTACCCGTGTTCGTCGATGTACTGCTGCACGGCCTGGTTGGACCGTCGCAGGTTCGGTTGGAGCAACCCGATCACGAACCGCTCGAGCGCCGGACCGGCCCGGCGGGCGACGAACGTGGGCACGCCCGGCACCCGATCCGGGTGGATCAGGAACTCCCCGTTCATCTGGATCACGGTCTCGCCGCCCTCCTCGAGGAACGTGTTGAAGCCGCGCGCGGTGACCGCCTCCGGCAGCGCCGTCAGGGTGATCTCCCAGTCCGTCCGCCACTTGTCCTGATCCCAGGTCGCGCGGTCGACCCAGGTCAGGTGCTCGGGCTTCAGGATCGGTCGGATCGGCGCGGGGACATCGTCGCTGGCACCGGTCCACAGGTTCACCAGCCGCACGAGCGACCCCTCGACCACCCGCGACTCGGTGACGACGGACGCCACGTTCGGCAGGTACTGAACGAGCTCCTGGAGCTTGTCGCGATGGGTCGTGTACACGAGCTCACGCGGATGCGCGATCTCGTCGACGAGCGAGAACTTCACGGGCCACCCCCACGCACGAGGCCCGGTTGGATAACTTCGACCGACGGGCCCCGCAGGGGCGGAGGGGTGGGATGGACGATCCGCGGTGGTCGGTCGAGGCGATTCGGCCGCTGGTGACGGACGAACGGCGGACCGGTCGGGCGGTGGTCCTGACGTTCGCCTGCCCGGTGTCGCGCCGGCCGGTGACCGCGACCTGGAACCCGCCGCGATCCGACGCCTCCGGTCTCGGCGCCGACGTCGCCCGGGCCGCGAAGTCCACCCTGTGGTACGAGCTGCGGCGCCAGGTCCACGCCACCCTGTACAGCGTGCTCGGCGGCGGGGTCGTCGGGCGGGTCGCGGTGACGGCCGCCAGTCGCGCGCTCGACAGCGCGCCAGCGCTGCCGATCGCCGTCGGCCCCACGAGCGACGAGGCCGTGGTGGCTGCGTTCCGATCGGTCGCGCACGAGTTCGCGTGGGTCGGGGGGCGGTGGGTCCACCGCACCGCTGCATCAGCGGTGATGACCCCGTTCGACGCGCAGCTCGCCGCGGGTCCGCTCGGCTCCCCGTACGACCGGCAGCTCGCCGCGCGGATCTCGCTCGAGGTCGCCGCAGCCCACGGCGGGATCTCGGCCGAGGAGCAGGCGCACCTCGAAGACGCGGTGGATCCTGCGGTCGGCAGCCTGGCGTCGCTCGCCGCCCGCCCTCCGCTCACCGCCGCCGAGCTCGGAGAGGCGAGCCCGGGGCCGGTCCGGGTGACGCTCCTGGCGCTCGGGTGGGCGGTCGCGCTGTCCGACGAGGCCGAGCACCCGACCGAGGCCCACCGGCTCGGCCAGATCGCCGAGGGACTCTCGGTGTCGGAGGCGGATGCGGCCCGGGCGCGGAGCCTCGCCCAGGGGTGGCTGCTCGACGGCTGGTTCGACCGCGCGTTCGGCTGGGGCCACGACGCCCACCTCCGCGAGCAGGCGGTCGAGCTCGGGGCGCGCCTCGGGATGACGCGGTCCGAGGTCGAGCTGGCCGAGGCGCGGTACCAGAAGCGCCGGGCGGGGTGAGCCCGCGGCTCACAACGCGGATGGGCCGAACAACAGCTCGTCCGTCGCCGTCGAGGTCGGGCATCGGTCGGACCGGGTCGAGCACCTGGCGTCCGGGCCGAGCCAGGTGGTGGCGCTGGCGTTCTGGACCCTGTGCCCGTCGACAGGCGACCCACCCGGGCCGAGCGCACCGGCGCCGGAGCTCACTCCGGAGCGCCACCGGTGAACACCTCGGTGTCGCACGACCGACAGACCAGGATCCCCTTCCCCGCCGACAGCGGCCCGCCGCAGTTCGGGCACCCTCC
>JBEBJW010000359.1:0-6743 GCA_040079715.1 Myxococcota bacterium
AGGCGGACTGGAGTGGCGCGAGCGGAGCGAGCGGTCCGAGCGGAGCGAGGACGGAGCGCAGCGACCCCGGAAGGAGGCCGACGGCGCGGAGCGCCGGGGCGCCCGTCCCCAACCCCTCCGGCGACGCGCGGTCGGAGCTTCCGCGCGGTGCCGGTGCGAGCGGTGGCGGGAGCCGCGCTCCGGTGCCCCCGCTCCGCACGCGCGGCTACCGGACCGCGACCAGCGGCACCGTGGTGTCGGGCACGCCGCCGGACCGGAACACGCGGTCCCAGATCAGGTCGGCCCGCTCGATCGGGTCGACCTCGGCGCCCCACCGGGCGAACCCGTCGCACACCCGCTCCACGTCGCGGAGGAACAGCTCGGTCCCGCGGGCGTTGCCGAGCACGTCGATCACCTGCGGCAGATCGATCACCGTGACCTGACCCTCCCACAACAGCAGGTTGTACGGGGACAGATCGCCGTGGGCCCACCCGAACGACAGCATGGTCTCGATCGCGCCGAGCACGACCTCGAGCAGCCGCTCGGCCTCGGGCCGATCGAGGTGGAGCCGGTCCATCGACGGCGCCGCGCCCTCCTCGTCCCCGACGAACGACGTGAGGACGGCGCGGTTCGACACGGCGAACGGCTCGGGGACGGGGGCCCCGGCGCCGAACAGCGTGTCGAGCGCGACGAACTCGTGCATCACCCACGACACCTCGGCCGCGCGCTTGCCGTGTCGGGTGCCCCGGCGCTGCGCCCGCGCCATCCGGGTGTCGCGCTGGTCGATCGCGTGCCCGTGACGGTCGAGCAGGCCCCGACCCTCGCGGTAGATCGCGTCGTTGGTCAGCTCACGGAACCGACGCGGTCGGTACACCTTGGCAGCCACCAGCCGCTCCTCGACGGACGGACCGCCGCGGCAGCAGTACACCGTCGCTTCCTTGCCGGCGCGGACCTTGTACAACACATCGGTCAGCGTGCCATCGTCGAACCAGTCTTCCAGCGATTCCAACAGCCAGTCGGCCTCGAGCCGTCCCGGCGAGTACGTCATCGATCGATCTTCGGACACAGTCCTTCCCGTCGCCCGACCGATCCGGCCCGGACCGGCCCTCGAGAGGGACGCCAGCGCCGAGCGATCGAGCGGGAAATTGGGCGACCCGGCCGCGCGCACGTCAGCGGCGCGCAGACTCCGGAACCACCCGGTCAAGCAGCAGGTCGTCACGCATTCGTGCACCTCCGATCGCGGGTGAAACCGATCTCTCTGGTTCGAGCATACCGATCGAACCGGAACCCTGCAACCGTCATCGACGCCCGGGGCCGCCGCCGCGCTGGGTCCGCCACCACCAGAACGCGAGCCCGTACGCGGCCCCGCCGAGGTGAGCGGCGTGCGCGACCCCTCCGCCGCCCATCCCGAACGCGCCGAACAGGTCGAGCAGGATGTACCCGGCGACCGCGACCGCGGCGGGGACCGGGATCAGGAAGTTGATCATCAGGGTGCGGTTCGGGAACATCGCCGCGTACACGACCGAGATCGCGTACACCGCGCCGGACGCGCCGAGCGACGGCGCGGGGTCACCGGTGACGAGCCCGAACACCACGTGCCCGAGCGACGCGACGACCGCGCCGACGAGGTACAGGTTCAGCAGATCGCGCCACCCGAGCGTCTGGCCGACCTCCCGACCGAACACCCACAGCCCGAGCATGTTGAACAGCAGGTGGGTGGGCGAGATGTGGCTGAACTCGGCGGTCAGCAGGGTCCACACGCGCAGGTGGACGATCGACTCGACCGACACCAGGAACTGGCTCGCCATCACCTGCTCGAGGATCGTGCCGGCGGACTGGGTCCACAGCAGGAACACCAGCACGTTGATCGCGATCAGCCCGAACAGCACCTGGTTCGACCGCTCGCCGTCCTGGCGGACCCGGCGACCCCAGTCGACCGTCCGCGGGGACGACGGCCGACGCCCGCTCCGAGAGAACCATCCGTCGCTCATCCGGACGCGGTATCCAGGGTGCGGCGCGAGGACCACACGGGTTATGGCCGACGCCGCCCGAGGAGACCTGGTGAACTGGACCGAGTTGCCGGACGACGTGAAGCGCCACTACCCGTGGCCGGGTTCGTACCTCACCACCAGCGCCGGGCATCGCCTGCACTACCTCGATGAGGGCAAGGGCGAGGTCCTGCTGATGATCCACGGCAACCCGACGTGGTCGTTCTACTACCGCACGCTGGTCGCGGGCCTGTCGGACCGGTACCGGTGCGTGGTGCCCGATCACGTCGGCGCCGGCCTGTCGGACAAGCCGCAGGACTGGACCTACCGGCTCGAGGACCACGTGCGGAACGTGGTGGAGCTGATCGACCACCTGAACTTGCAGAACGTGACGCTGGTGGTGCACGACTGGGGCGGCCCGATCGGGTTCGGCGCCGCGGTCCAGCGGTCGGACCGGATCGCGCGGCTGGTGGTGTTCAACACCAGCGTGTTCATGGAGCACGTCCCGCTGTCGATCCGGCTGTCGCGGTGGCCGGGGTTCGGCGAGCTCGCGATCCAGGGGTTCAACGGGTTCGTGCGGGGTGCGATGTTCCGCGGGCTCGGGGATCCGAGTCGGATGAAGGACGGGGTGGGTCGCGGGTACCGGGCGCCGTACCGGAGCTGGTCGGAGCGCCTCGGGCACCTGAAGTTCATCCGCGACATCCCGCTCGAAGACGGCCACCCGACCCGGGCGGTGGTCGAGGCGCTGACCACCGAGGTCCCGGCGAAGTTCGCGGACCGTCCGGCGCTGATCCTGTGGGGGGAGCAGGACTTCGTGTTCACCGGCACGTTCCTCGAGAAGTGGAAGACGATGCTGCCGAAGGCGGAGGTCGTCACCTACCCGGACGCGGCCCACTGGGTGGTGGAGGACGCGCACGAGCGGATCGTGCCCCGGATGAAGGCGTTCATGGAGGCGCACCCAATCGTTTGAGGGTGGCACGAACCGTGCAAACGACAGCATCGGGAGCGCACCCAACCCGATGCCGTCTCGCTCGACAGCCCGCGCCACCGCCGACCTGTGGTCCGCGTGCGCCGGACACCTCGACGCGCTCGAACCGCCGAACCCGGACGAACCGCCCGACGCCGTTCACGCCGCGATCCGAGCGGCACTCCACGGCGAGTGGGGACCGTACGACGCGCTGCTCGACCGCCGCGGCGCCGCCCACGCCGCCCGCGGCCTCGGGATCGACACCCTCGACCTGCCCGGGCGGGTCCTCGCGACCCTCGGCGCGCCGCTGGTCCGCGCCCTCGGCGACGACCCGGATCGGCTGATCGCCGCGCTCGAGGCGCTCGCCGCGTTCGCCGGCCGCCGCTCGTCCGCCCTGTCGGTCGCGTACGACGCCGCGTGTCGGGCGGCGCTCCGGCTCGCCGAGCGACGGCTCGCCATCGCGGTCGACCACGGCACGGACGGCGTGATCACCACCGACGAGGCCGGGCTGGTCGACCGGGTGAGCAAGACCGCCCAGCTCCTGGTGGGGTGGACGTCCGACGACGCCCGCGGACGTCCGCTCGACGACGTGGTCCGGCTCGTCGAGGGCGACACCGGGTCGCCGATCGCGAGCCGGATCCGGGACGTGCTGCGCGACGGCGTCCCGCGGCACCTCGACGACGCCGCGCTGGTCGATCGCGACGGCGGCCGACACCCGATCGCCGACCACCTGGCCCCGGTCCGCGACGATCTCGGCGCGATCCGAGGGGCGGTCGTGGTGATCCGGGACCTCGGACCGGCCCGCGCCGCCGATCGGGCGCTGGCCGACGCCCAACGCCGCCTCCGGTCGCTCGCCGAGCGGATCGAGGCGTTCCGCGAGGACGAGCGGACCCGCGTCGCCCGCGAGCTGCACGACGTCCTCGGTCAGGATCTCACCGCGATCCGGATGGACCTCCAGTGGCTGCTCCGCCGGCGGACCGCCCCGGACGACGACGTCGGGCTGCGGCTCCAGGCGATGACCAGCCTCGTCGACGCCCTGATCGGCACCGTCCACCGGATCGCGACCGACCTCCGACCCGGGATCCTCGACGATCTGGGGCTGCCGGACGCGATCGAGTGGCAGGCGGCCGAGTTCGAGCGGCGGTCCGGGATCGCGGTCGAGGTCGAGGCGTCCCCCGACGCCGCCGGCCTCGACCGGGCGCAGTCGACCGCGTTGTTCCGGATGTTCCAGGAGATCCTCACCAACGTCGCCAGGCACGCCGGCGCGACGCGGGTCGAGGGCCGGCTCGCGGTCGACGGGGACGAGGTGACGCTGGACGTCCGCGACGACGGGTGCGGGATCCGCCCGGACGCGATCCTCGACCCCGCCTCGCTCGGCCTGCTCGGGATGCGCGAGCGCGCGGCCCTCCACAACGGGACCGTGCGGATCGAGCGCGCCCGACGGGGTGGGACGGTGGTGGCGATCCGAATGCCGCGCACCGAGGAGGTTCCACCTTGAGGATCCTGCTGATCGACGACCACGCGATCGTCCGCGAAGGGTTCCGCCGGGTGCTGGCCGACGTGTTCGACGACCTCGAGGTCGGGGAGGCCGAGACCGCCGCGCAGGCGCTCGATCTGGTCCGGCGGGCGGCGTGGGACCTCGTGGTGCTCGACATCTCCCTCCCCGGTCGCAGCGGGCTCGAGGTGCTGCGGGAGATCCGGACGCTCCGGCCGCGGCTGCCGGTGCTGGTGATGACGATGTACGCCGAGGATCACTACGCGCTCCGGAGCTTCCGGGCCGGAGCCGCCGGGTACGTGTCGAAGGCGCGGGCGCCGTCGGACCTGATCGAGGCGGTCCAGAAGATCGTGGCCGGCGGCAAGTACGTCAGCCCGACCCTCGCGGAGCACCTGGCGACCCGCCTCGTGTCCGACACCGGGCGTCCGCTGCACGAGACGCTGTCCGATCGCGAGCTCCAGGTCCTCCGGATGCTCGCGAGCGGGCTGTCGGTGAAGGAGATCGCGTTCAAGCTCCACCTGAGCGAGAAGACCATCAGCACCTACCGGACCCGGGTGCTCGAGAAGATGAACATGCGGACCGCAGCCCAGCTGATGCGGTACGCGATCCGATCCGATCTGGTCGACTGACCGACCTGCAGGAGCAGCCGTGGCGACGAGGGGAACGGTGCTGGTCGTGGACAGCGACGACACGGCTCAGTCCGCGATGGCGACGATCTTCGAGGACTCCGGGTTCGCGGTCGTCCGGGCGTACGACACGATGTCGGCGCTGTGCGTGCTGGCGGCGATCACCCTCGACGCGGTGGTCGCCTCGGCGGTCGGCACGGACCGACTCGAGCTGGTGCAGGCGCTGCGGGAGGTCGACTGCGAGCTGCCGCTGATCGTGGTCACCGCGATCGCCCAGCGACAGCGGTGACAATCCTGCATCGATAATCGTGGCACGAGACATGCAATGCAACTGACCGTCCACCTTTCGGAGGTCGCGTGCACCATCCCGTCCCGTCCGTGTCCCTCGCCCTGCTGCTCGGTGTGTTCGCCGGATGCCAGACCCCGGTCGATCCGGACGACTCCGGCACCGCCCCGACCGACCCCGGCCCGACCGATCCGTCGGTCGAGCGGACCTGCGCGATCGACCTGACGTGCTACGGGAACATCCTCGACGATCCCAAGGCCCCGTGCGCGGTGGTGATCACCGACCCGGTCGACGGCGTCCTGTACGACGGCGCCGCCGCCGCGGAGCTCCGCGGGCGGTCGTCCCTCGGGTTCCCGAAGCAACAGTACGCGATCGAGCTCCGCGACTACACCGAGCTGCCGCTGTGGCCAGGCTCGGGCTGGCGGTACGCGGACAGCGGGGACGACCTCGGCGCGACCTGGACCCGGACCGGGTACGACGACGCCGCGTGGCGGTCGGGGCCGGCGCCGCTCGGGTACGACGCGCCGTGGCTCCAGACCGAGATCCGGCCGCCGGCCGGCGACTCGCTCACGACCTACGCCCGGACCACGTTCACCGTGCAGGATCGCACCCGGGTCACGAACCTCGACGTGGGCGTGCTGCGGTCCGGCGGCGTCGCGGTGTACGTGAACGGGGTCGAGGTCGGCCGAGACCGCCTGCCGGACGACGCCTTGTACGACACCCCCGCGACCAGCGCCCCGACCGCCGCCGAGGCCGCCCAGTACCTCGAGTTCGACATCGACCCGGGGCTGATCGTGGCCGGCGACAACGTGCTCGCGGTCGAGCTCCACCAGGCCGCGGCGGGCGGCGAGGGGCTGCGGTTCGACGCCTGGCTCGAGGCGTCCGGCGACGACCACCCGGTCGATCTGCTCGGGATGGGCGAAGACGAGGACTGGATCCTCAACGGTCAGTACGTCGACCGGGCGCTGTTCCGGAACCGGCTGGCGTACGACCTGTACCAGTCGTTCGGCGGCGCGGACCGGTACGCGACGGAGTCCCGGTTCTGCGAGCTGACGTTGAACGGAGACTACCGCGGCGTGTACACCCTCGGCGAGAACCTCGAGCGCGGCGACGCCCGCCTGGATCTCGGCAAGGGGACCGAACCGGGAGACACCTGGCTGATCAAGCTCGACGACGAGTACGGGTTCCACGAGAACGCGATCGGCTACGGCACCTGGCAGCTCGAGTACCCGGACCCGGATCTGGACGCGATCGACGCGGTGACCGCCGATCTCGTCACCTGGGAGGCGGCGGTGCTCGGGCCGGATCCGGCGGCCGCGGACACCGGGATCTTCGCGTCGCTGGACCTCGACGGCGCGGTCGACTGGGTGATCGTGAACGAGCTGATGAAGAACCACGACGG
>JBEBJW010000360.1:0-6740 GCA_040079715.1 Myxococcota bacterium
CGCCGCGATCGAGGTTCGCGGTGGTCGGGGCGAGCGGGTGGTTCACCTTCACCCACCGGTCGCCGATCGGCACCGCCAGGACCTCGTTGTGGGTCCGGTCGAGCAGCAGGTCCCGGTTCGCCCGCACCCCCAGCCCGCCGAGCCACGCGTACAGCCCGTGATCGACCGGGACCGGGGCCCCGCGCGCGAAGTCGATCCGGAACGACGAGGCGAACACCAGCACCCGCCCGCCCCGCATCACGAACTGGTCGAGGTGGACCGTCTCGACCGCCGACACCGGGTCGCGAGGGGCGGCGATCACCAGCAGGTCTACGTCGTCCGGGATCGGGACGTCCCCTCCGGTCACCGTCCGGACCGTCCCCCGCTCGGCCAGCCGCTCGCGGACCGTGCGGAGCGGCGACCCGGCGGGCGCGGTCGCCGGATCGGCCTCGCCGTGCCCGAGCCACCAGCCGATCGTCGGGCGATCGTCCGGATCGGTCGTCACCGCGCGGATCGCCCGCACGAGCTCGTACTCCATCCGCGGGATCGACGGCAGGGCCGGGATCGCGACCGTCCGATCGCCAGCGGTGATCGCGACCCCGAGGTACACCGACCGCGCCTCGACCCGATCGCGGGTCCGCAGGGTGTACGGGACGGGGGTGACGCCGAGGGCGGCCGCCTGGTCCCGGATCGCCGGATCGTCGCCCGGATCCGCGACCGTCACCCGGATCGCCCCGCCGGACGCGGCGTCGAGCTCGGCCAGCAGGTCGAGGACCGCGGCCTCGTGCGTGTGGTACGGCGGATCGAGCGGCGCGGTGAAGTACACGTTGGCGATCACCTCGCGGTCGAGCCCGCCGACCACCTCGCGCGCGGCGTCGGACAGCGCGTACCGGCCGTCGCGGGTCAGATCGAGCCGGACCGGGATCGCGGCGGCGAGGTGGACCGCGAGCAGCGCCAGCGCGACCCACCCGGCGGTGACCACCCGGTGCTCGGCGAGGAGGGACGATCGGGTCGGACCCGGGCGCATCGGGTCCATCAATGCAGCCGCCGGGCTTCGACCGCGTGGACCGCGACCCGCAGCCCGACCGCGATCACCGCCGCGAACAGCGCCACCGACCGCAGGTCGACCACCCCGCGGGCGAGCGTGTCGAGCTGCCGATCGAGCGTCAGGGCCTCGACCGCCGGCACCAGGGCGACCGGTACGTACGGCAGCGCCCGCCCGACCACCCACGGCACGAGCCCGACGGTGAACGCGCCGAGGAACGCGACCACCTGGCTGTCGGTCGCCGCCGACGCCGCGACCCCGACGGCGGCGAGCGCGGCCCCGGCGAGCCACAGGCCGAGGTACCCGGCGAGCAGCGGCCCGAGGTCCGGATCGCCGAGCGCCAGGAGCGCGATCGGCCACGGGAGCGTCAGCGCGAGCGCCGCGCCGATCACCCCGACCGCGCCGAGCCACTTGCCGACCACCACCTCGACCGGACCGATCGGCAACGCCCCGAGCACGACCGCGGTGCCGGACCGCCACTCCTCGGCGAACGTCCGCATCGTGACCGCGGGCACCAGGAACAGCAGGCAGGCCGAGCCCCACGACACGGGTCCGCGCAGGCTCGCCACCCCGCCGGTCAGCCAGTCGTCGAACCACAGGGTCAGCAGCGCGTACACGATCACGAACAGCGCGAGCACCGCGTACCCGAGGGGCCGTCCGAACACCGAGCCGAGCTCGCGCACCGCGATCGCGTACCCGCCGCGCATCCCGGGACCTTACCCGGGACGTTATGTGCCGTCGACGTGGAGCCCCGATGGCCGTGCTCGACATCATCACCGCGCCGCACCCGCTGCTCGAGGGTCGGGCCCGCGACGTTCAACCCGACGAGTTCGGGCCCGAGCTGGTCGCCCGCGTGTCCGACATGGCGGAGACGATGTACGCCGCCCCCGGGGTCGGCCTCGCCGCCCCTCAGGTCTCGGATCCGCGCCGGATCGTGGTCCTCGACCCGGGCGAGAAGTCCGAGCGCGGCCGCCGGTTCTTCGCGATGTGCAACCCGAAGATCGTCGAGCGCAGCTTCGAGACGATCCCGTGGAACGAGACCTGCCTGTCGGTGCCGGAGTTCGAGATCGAGCTCCAGCGGAACCGACGGGTCAAGGTCGAGTGGCAGAACCCGGCCGACGGCGCGGCCCAGTCCGGCTGGTTCGAAGAGTACGAGGCGGTGATCGTCCAACACGAGCTCGATCACCTCGAGGGCACGGTCCTGCTCGACCGGGCGAGCCGGTTCAAGCGGTCGTGGTACCTGAAACGAGCGGCGAAGAGCCGGAAGCGCGAGCGGGTGGTGGCGGAATGACGACATGGCTGTGGGTCGGGGTCGCGTGGGCGGGAGACCCGTGCGCGGACGCAGACGCCGTGACGGCGCGGTCGGCCGAGATCCAGGCGGTGTACGACGCCGGTGAGGCCGAGCGGGTGGACCGGAGCGCCGACACGTCCAGCGTGCTGAAGCGCGACGAGGCGCGGGTCAAGCAGATGGTGGCGTGGGACAAGAAGGGCGAGCTGTGCACGCCCGACGACCAGTGGCACGCGGCGTGGGTGATGACCCAGGCCGACAAGATGGACACGATCGAGCGCGCGTACGCGCTGGCCCAGGCCACGATGGACGCGTTCCACCCGAACGGCGCCTGGCTCGTCGCGTACACGTTCGACCTGAAGCGGGTCCGCGGCGGCTATCGCCAATCGTACGGCACCCAGACGCGGGTGAACGAGCGCAACCAGCGGTGCCTGATCGAGATCGAGCCGGACGTGACCGACGCCGAGCGGGCCCAGTACGGCCAGAAGCCGCTGGCCGACGTGTACCGGTCGATCCTCGACCTGAACGGGTTCCCGACCGACGAGCCGACGCTCGATCGGGTCGAGCGGCGCGGGCTGTCGTGCCCGGCGGTCGCGCTGTCGAAGCGGGACCAGCGGCGGATCGTCCCGCCGGACGAGACCTGAGCCCAGCCGGCAGACCCGAGGTCGACCGATCGATGACCAGGGCTCAGCCCGACGTGGTGGTGGCCGGCGCGGGCCCGACCGGGCTCGTCCTGGCGGCGGAGCTCGCCCGACGGGGCACCTCGGTCCGGATCGTCGACGCGCTGCCGGCGCCGTCCCCGCTGTCGCGGGCGATCGTGCTGCACGCGCGGACGCTCGAGGTGCTGGCGGACCTCGGGCTCGCGGACCGACTGATCGCCGCCGGTACGCCGCTGCGCCGGATCGCGCTCCACTCCGAGCGGGCGCCGCTGCTCGAGGTCGGCCTCGGCGAGCTCGACACGCCGTACCCGTTCCTGCTGTCGATCCCGCAGGAGGCGACCGAGGCGGTGCTGACCGCGCACCTCCGCGGCCTCGGGGTCGAGGTCGAGCGGCCGGCGACCGTCACCTCGTTCGAGGTCTCGGAGGAGGACCGGGCCACCGGCGTCGTCGTCACGGTCCAGCTCGACACCGGCGAGGCGGTCCGGTGCCGGTACCTCGTCGGGGCGGACGGGGCGCACTCGGCGGTCCGGCGCGGGCTCGGCGTCCCGTTCGACGGGCACCCGTACGCCGAGCACCTGGCGCTCGGCGACGTCCGGTGGGACACCGACCTGCCGCGCGACGCCGTCGCGAGCTTCCTGTCGGCCGACGGGTTCCTCGCCGCGTTCCCGCTCCCGGACGACCGGTGGCGGCTGATCGGCGTCCGCGCCCCGACCGCCACCGGCGACGACCTCGGGCTCGCCGAGCTCCAGGCCGCGGTCGACGCGCGCACCGCGCGCGGCGGCCGCCTGTGGGACCCGACCTGGCTCGCCGCGTTCCGGATCCACGCCCGCCAGGTGCCGCAGTACCGGCACGGGCCGGTGCTGCTCGCCGGCGACGCCGCCCACATCCACTCCCCGGCCGGCGGCCAGGGGATGAACCTCGGGATCCAGGACGCGCACAACCTCGGGTGGAAGCTCGCCCTGGTCGCGCGCGGGGCGCCGGACAGCCTGCTCGACAGCTACCACGCCGAGCGCCATCCGATCGCGGCCGCGACCCTGGTCGGCACCGATCTGGCGACCCGGATCGGCACCGCCCGGAACCCGGTGGTCCGGTCGGCCCGGGACGCGGCGGCGGGCTGGCTCGCGGGCCTGTCGCTGGTCCGGCGCCGGGTGACCCGGACCCTGGCCGAGCTCGACGTGGACTACGGGGCGAGCCCGATCGTCTCCCGCTCGACCGCTCGGGGCTGGGCGTCCCACGCCGGCGATCGCGCGCCGGCCGGGCTCGGCCTCGACGGCGACCGCCACACCGCGGTGCTCGCGACCGGCCCCGGGGTCGACCCGGACGGCGCTCGCCGGCTCCGGGCCTGCGCCGCGGTCCTCCGGGGGTTCCCGGACGTCCGGATCGTCGAGCGGACCGACCCGGAGCTGACCCGCGCCGACGCGGTGTGGGTCGTCCGGCCGGACCTGTACGTCGGGTACCGGGGGACGCCGGCGGACCCGGTGGCGTTGCTCGGGTGGTGCGAGCGGGTGTTCGGCCTCAGTCACACGTCGTGACGCCCGGCCACACGTTGCTGACGAGGTCGGCGTCGATCGGCACCTCGCAGCTGTTGTTGGCGTAGGTGATCGGCGACTCGCCGAAGTCCGACGGCGCCGCGTAGCAGGTGTCGGTGTCGTCGCCGCCGTAGTAGGTGTCGAACGCGCCGTCGGCGTTCGGACCCGGGCCGGCGCAGGTGCCGCCGTTCAGCTTGTCGAGGCCGTACCCGCCGTACATCGTGTCGAGCCAGCCGGTCCCGCCGCACAGGGTGTCGTTGCCGTCGTCACCGTACAGCTGATCGGTGTCTTCGCTGCCGCACAGCCAGTCGTTCTCGGTGCCTCCGTACAGCAGGTCGTCGCCGAGCCCGCCGTTCAGCTCGTCCACGCCAGCCTCGCCGTGGAGGATGTCGTCGTCGGCGAGCCCTTCGAGCACGTCGCCTTCGGTGCCACCCCACAGCTCGTCGTCCCCCGCGCCGCCGATCAGGTTGTCGAACCCGTCCTCGCCGTACAGATCGTCGTTCGCGTCGCCGCCGTGAACCACGTCGTCGTGGCCGTCGCCGTGGAGCTCGTCCGCGCTCTCGTCGCCGAACAGCTCGTCCTCGTCGAGGCCGCCGGAGATGAAGTCGGCCCCGGGGCCGCCGTGGATGACATCATCGCCTTCGTTGCCGCAGATCGTGTCGGCCCCACCCTTGCCGTAGATCTCGTCCGACGAGCTGGTGCCGAAGATCACGTCGCCGGCGGCGGTCCCGTACACGGGTCCGGCGTACTTGACGCAGCAGGACGCCGCGAGCCCGTTGCAGACCTGACCCTGGGTGCACTTCGTGTCGTTGGTGCCGCAGTCGGAGGCGGACGCCTGTCCCGACCACGCCACCGCCGCCACCGCCACCACCATCGACCGGATCCGGTTCGACATCGCGTTCGACATGGACATCTCGACCTCCCGCTCTCCATGGAGCCCGGGGCGGCGATTCGGGCTGTCGCAACTGTGTCGCTGGCGCGAACCGCCCAGCCGGTCGGGACAATTCGCGACGAACCGTGGTCCCCCGCGACCGGCCCGATCGCCCCCGTCCCGCGCCCGCCTCCGGACCGGCTCCGGGGCCACGGCCGATCGATCCACCGAACCGGGCGGGAGTATGGATCCACCAGCGCTGCGGCGGAGCACCGCGGGAGGAACCATGCGAAACGAGGTGATCGAGATCCTGGACGAGGCGGTGTCCAACGCCCGGGCGGCCGGGCACGAGGTCACCGGCTGGACGATGCAGTCCAGCGCCGAGGGCTACACCGCCTGGTTGTACCACGAAGACGACGAGCGTCAATACTACCTGTTCGACGACGTCGAGGTCGTGACCAACCCGCTGGCGGCGGCCAAGGCCTGCGCGGCGCGACTTCGGGTGTTGGCGCTGGTCGATTGATGGGCTGAAGCCCCCGATACCCAGGTGAAACCGGCGGTAACGGGGAGGTACCCGGCCCGCGCGGCGACCCCGGCTACGGACTCAGCACAACCGCCAGGGGTCCCCATGCGCGTGCTGAAGATCTGGGTCCGACTGTTGCTGCTCGCCACCGCCCTGATGGGCCCGGTCCTCCTGCTCGCCGCGATGCTGGCGAGCGAGCAGTCCGACGCGATCGAGTTCGCCAGCGCCGAGCGCCGCGGCGTCGAGTACCAGGTCGCCGCGTGGGACGTGATGAAGGGCCTGACCGCGCACCGGACGCTCGGGGCGATGGTGGTCGCCGGGAACAAGTCCAGCCAGGACGCGCTGCTCCAGAGCCAACGGGACGTCGACGGCGCCCTCGCCCGGCTGCTGACCGTCGACCAGACGCTCGGCGCCGAGATGCACACGACCGAGCTGCTCACCAACCTGAAGGCCGACTGGGAGGCGATGAAATCGCGGTCGATCGAGGCCGGCGACCTCCAGGCCTACATGATCGCCCACAACCGGCTCGTGTACGACATGGGTCGGGTGATCATCAAGATGGGCAACCACTCGAACCTGATCCTCGACCCGGACATCGACACCTACTACCTGATGGACGCGACGCAGTTCAAGCTGTCGCGGCTGCTCGACCAGGTGTCGCAGATCCAGGCGATCGGGGCCGCGGCGCTCGCCCGCCCGGTGGTCGACGGCGCCGAGGGGATCTCGCCGCTCGAGCGCGCCCAGGTCGCCACCGCCAGCACCCGGGCCGACGAGTACCTCCGCGAGGGCGTGACCAACCTCGAGTACGCGTTCGACGCCAACGGCGACCTGCGCAGCAGCCTCGGC
>JBEBJW010000361.1:0-6731 GCA_040079715.1 Myxococcota bacterium
ATTTTCTGAAAACCGATCTTCTCCCTTGACAATCGATCGATATTAAAGATCCCGGACCACCCGCCGGACCCCCGGTCGCGGGGCGCCGACGGACGGGGTACAGAGCGCGACCAGGTTCAGAGACCCAGGTTCTGAGGAGGAGCGATGAGGCAGCGGTGGTGGATCGCAATCGTCGCGGTGGTCGGGATCGGGCTGGCCGTGCTGTTGTTCCCGCGCCCGGACACCGGGCAGGACATCCCCGACGCCGACCCCACGAACACCGACCCGTTGAACTTCGACGGGCAACCGAGCGGCAAGCCGGGCCGGGTCGCGCGCGCGCCGGGTGAAGCGGGCGAGGCCGGCGAGCCGGGCACCGCGATGCCGCCGAAGCCCGGCACCGAGCCGCGGTCCGCCACCCGGAGCCGGCCGGAGGTGGTGTACGCGAGCAAGCTCGTGACGCCGTTCTCGGCGATCCGGTACACCCTGATGAAGACGAAGGACAACCCGGACGCGGTCGCGCTCGCCGACGAGATCAAGACGCTGTCGAACGCCGAGCTGCGTCAGATCCGCCTCGACCCGGACGCGGTGACCTGGGATCAGCTCCAGTCGAAGACCGATCCGATGATCGCGAAGGTCGCGGCGAGCTCGTTCGCCACCGACCCGACGATCGCGAAGGCGCTCGAGCGGTACAAGCAGTTCGTCGCCGAATACCACGAGGTCAAGGCCAACGGCGGCACCCTGCCGGCCGCGGCCGAGGGCGAGGGCACCACGCCGAACCCGGCCTCGGACGCGAAGACCCAGGCCGTGCCGACCCCGGCCGTGCCCGCCACCTCGGAGAAGACGCCATGAGCCTCGGACGACGCACGTTCGTGATCGGCGGTCACACGACCCCGTTCGTCGGCAAGAAGCACCCCGACTTCGTGTGGAAGGGGCACCCGGACTTCGGCAAGCGCGACAACCCGACCCTCGAGGACTACGTGTCGCTCGCGGTGAACGGCGCGCTCGAGGCGACCGGCACCCCGGTCGACGCGGTCGAGAAGGCGTGGATCGGCAACTTCGTCGGCGAGCTGTTCTCGAAGCAGGGCCACCTCGGCGCCGCGGTGGTCGGGGCGAACCCCGGCCTCGAGTACAAGCCGATCATGCGGGTCGAGGGCGCGTGCGCGTCCGGCGGCCTCGCGTTCGCGAGCGCGGTCGAGTCGATCCAGGCCGGCACCGACGTGGCGATGGTCGTCGGGGTCGAGGTCCAGACCACCGAGAGCGCCCGGATCGGCGGCGACTACCTCGCCCGCGCGTCCCACTACGCGCGCCAGCGGTCGATCGACGACTTCACGTTCCCGGCGCTGTTCGCCCTGCGGACCAAGCACTACCGCGACGCGTACGGGGTCACCGAGGAAGACATCGGTCGGGTCTCGGTCAAGGCGTACGCGAACGCGAACCGCAACCCGCTCGCCCACATGCGCGCGGTGAAGATGGACCTCGCCACCGCCAGCGTCGCGAGCGACAAGAACCCCGCGTTCCTGTCGAACGCCGAGCTCGCGCCGTACATCAAGAACAGCGACTGCAGCCAGGTGTCGGACGGCGGCTCGGCGCTGATCGTGGTCAGCGAGGCCGGTCTGCGCAAGCTCGGCAAGACCCCGGCCGACGCGATCGAGGTCACCGCCCTCGCCCACACGACCGGCAACCTGTGGAAGGACGGCGATCCGACGCGCCTGTCGACCACCGCGGCCGCCGCGGGCCGGGCGTACACCAGCGCCGGGATCCGCGCCGGCGACGTCCAGGTCGCCGAGGTCCACGACTGCTTCACCGTCACCGAGCTGTTGATGATGGAGGCCCTCGGGTTCGCCGCGTCGGGCCAGGCGCCGGCGATGGTCCGCGAGGGGCGCACCGCGATCGAAGGCGACCTGCCGATCAACACCGGCGGCGGCCTGGTCGGATTCGGTCACCCGGTCGGGGCCACCGGCGTGAAGCAGGTCCTCGAGATCTGGCGCCAGATGAAGGGCCTGTGCGGCGACTACCAGATGCGGAGCCGGCCGACGCTCGGGCTGACCGCGAACATGGGCGGCGACGACAAGACCGTCGTGGTCGGCGTGTACCGGAACGCCTGACGGCGCCCGGGTGGCCGCCGGCGACCGGCGCGGGCGGCCATCGACAGGTCCCAGGACCCGCGCGGCGCTGGCCGCTGGCTCGAGGAGACACAGCGCGCGGGCGACGGCAGCGGGGGAAGTCCGCCGCCGACCGCGGGCGGTCACTTCACCTCGAGCTTGCTCCAGGTCATCTTGCCGGACATCCCGCGGGACAGCAGCTTGTTGACCTCGCCGAGCTGACCGTCGTCGTTGTGGACCATCGCCGCGACGCCGATCGCGTAGGTGCCCTTCCGCGGGAACGCACCCTCGGGGATCGTCAGCAGCTCGAGCGGATCGCTCGCGAGGCTCTGGTTGTAGATGTCGGTGATGCTCGTCGGGTAGTTGGTCCAGGTGGGGATCCCGAGCCCGTCGTTCACCATCACGATCGCCGAGTGGAACCCCTGACCGGTGAAGTCGAGATCCAGCGCGGTGTTCGTGTCGTGGCTGTCCGGCAGGTGCGGATCCGCCGCCGGCGGCAGGATCACGTCGATCCACGAGGCGGTCTCGCGGCCGGAGTCCGCCCACAGCGTCCAGATGTCTTCCTCGACGTACTGGATGTCGTTCGCGCCCACGTCCAGGGTGTAGGTGCCCTCGCCGACCCGCGGCGCGTCGAACGACTCGCCGTCTTCGAGCTCGAGGACCACCCGGGCGCCGTTCATGGGGGCCTGCTGGATGTTGGCCGCGTCCGCGGCGTTCGCGAGGAACACGCTGACGGTGACTCCCGGGGTGATGATCCCCGCCTTCACCAGCGGCTCGAGCTCCTTGATGTCGGGATCCTCGATCCCGAGCACGAGCCCCTGCTCGACGACCGGATCCGTGATCCCCGAGACCGCGTCTTCGACGCCTTCGAGGTCGATTCCGACGAAACTGCATCCCGACAGGAGAACCGTGAATGCGAGTGGTCTGAACATGGGTCGCTCCCCCCGGCGTTGACTCGACCGGGCGCCGCCTATAGGTAGCCCCGGTTCACTCATCCATACCACTCCATATTTGTCCCCCGCGAGACGACTCCGATCGGACCGCGCTGGACGCACCGGAGATCACGATGGCCAGCAACACTGCAGAGACTTGGGCGAAGCGGGAGCGTCGGCGGCGGAACATGGGGCGCGCCCGCAAGGCCTCCCTCCGCAACAAGGGCAGCACCCCGAAGTTCCCGCTCCACACCCCGGAAGTCGACGCGGCCGCGCCCCCCGCGCAGGTCGCGCCGAAGAAGACCGAGTAGCGAGGATCACGCCGGGCCGGGGATCTCTCGCCGCACGGCCGTGATCAGCGCGTCCACCACCGTCTTCCCGGACACGTAGACCTCGAGATCGTCGCGGGCGTCCTGCACAGCACGGGCGCACGCCGTGATCCCGTGCGGCCAGGTCTGCGCGAGCCGGTCCACGATCGCCGCCGATGCCGGATCCCCGTCCAACGCCGGGACCGACGCTCCGGTCGCGCGGATTGACGCGTCGCGCGCGAGATCCTCGATCAGCTCGATCACCGCCTCGACCTGCTCGGCCCAGTCCTGGCGAGCGCCCTGGGTCACGGTGGCCGAGAACTGGTACACGTCCGCGAGGGGCGCGTCGAGGGTCCGGATCAGCTCCGACCGCAGTTCGGCTCGGGTGTCGAGCCCTCCGTCCGCCAGGCCCGCCGCGCGCCCCGGGCACCCGAGGGCCAGCCGCGCCGCCGCCGCCGCGCGATCCGCAGGGACGTCCCGGGCCGCGAGCCACGCCTCGATCTCCGTCGCCGCGACCGCCCCGAACCGGATCCGCTGGCACCGGGAGCGGATCGTCGGGAGCAGCGCCCGCGGGTTGTGGGTGATCAACACGAAGTGGGTGCCGACCGGCGGCTCCTCGAGCGTCTTGAGCAGGGCGTTCGCCGCCGGCTCGAGCATCGCCTCGGCCGGGTCGACGATCACGAACCGCGCCCGCGCGCCGTACCGGTGGTACTGCGCCTGCCGGATCGTCTCCCGGATCGCCTCGATCGGGATCGTCCGGGCGGCCTTGTCGCGATCCGGCTCGAGCACGATCACGTCCGGGTGGACCCCGTTGGCGATCGCTACGCAGGTCGGGCACCGGTCGCGGCCCGGCGGACACGGGCGGCGATCGACCGGGGCGGTGCAGTTCGCGAGCCGGGCGAGCTCGTCCGCCAGCAGCCGCTTGCCCACCCCGCGCGGGCCCTCGAACATCAGGGCGTGGTGCAGCCCGTCGCGCTCGACCGCCTCGCGCAGCCGGCGGCGGATCCCGGCGTGGCCGATCACCCGCCACCGCCCGGGTCGCCAGGGAGCGCCGGGGCCCGGACCGATCCGGGCTCGATCCCGTCGAGCAGCCCGTCGTTCACCATCGTCCGCGCCGCCCCGGCCACGAACAGCGAGCCGGCCACGATCGTCTCGTCCGCCTCGGCGTAGACCTCTGGCAGGGTGTCCTCGATCGGGCCGCCGCTCGAGATGACGGGGTGGAGGCCCTCGATCGCCAGCGCGAGCTCCTCGGGATCCCGCGCCTTCGGGTGGGCGCACCGGGTGGTGACGATCTCGTCGAACCACGGGACGAGCGGGGTCAACACCTCGACCGGGTCGCGGTCCTCGCCCATCCCGAACAGCAGGATCCGCGTCTTCGGGCGCGGCCGGCGCTCGAGCCACGCCGCGAGCGCGCGGGTGCCGTCGGGGTTGTGAGCGCCGTCGACGATCAGCCCGGGCCGGAGCTGCTCGAGCCGGACCGGGATCCGCGCCGACTCGAGCCCGCGGACGATCGCGGCGTCGGGCACCAGGAACCCCTGGGTCCGGAGCTGGTGGAGCGCCCCGACCGCCACCGCCGCGTTCACCCCCTGGTGGACCCCGTCGAGGCCCAGGCGGACCGGCCCGATCGACCCGCCGGGGGTGGCGAACGACCACCGCCCGTCGCGGTGCTGCTCGCGCCGGACGGCCGGCGGGGCCCACAGCGGGCACCCGAGGCGCGCGGCGACCCCCTCGAACACCGCCCGCGCGTCCGGCGGGACCGGCCCGATCACCACCGGGACGCCCCGCTTGAAGATCCCGGCCTTCTCGCCCGCGATGCTCGCGAGGTCCGGTCCGAGCTCGCGCACGTGGTCGAGCCCGATCGTCGGGACGGCGCACACCGCCGGCCGGACGAGGTTGGTGGCGTCGAGCCGGCCGCCCATCCCGACCTCGACCACCATCACGTCGACCTTCGCGCGGGCGAACACCAGGAACGCCGCGGCGGTCACGAACTCGAAGTACGTCAGCGGCTCGCCCTCGATCCCGGCGGTCTCCGCCCACTCGCGGCGGGCGCGGTCGACGTGCTCGAGCACCTCGAGCAGGGTCGGGTCGTCGATCGGCACCCCGTCGAGCTGGATCCGCTCGTTCACCTGCTCCACGTGCGGCGACAGCGTGGTGCCGACCCGGTACCCCGCCTCGACCAGCGCCCGGGTCGCGTAGGTGCACACGCTGCCCTTGCCGTTGGTCCCGGCGACGTGGACGGCCGGGGCGCACAGCTGCGGCTCCCCGAGCACCTCGAGGAACATCCGCACCCGATCGAGCCCGAGCCGGATCCCCGCCTTGGCGAGCGCGTCGAGAACCGGGTGGGACCTCACGGGCACCTCACAGCGACGACCTCTCAGCGACGCGTTTCCGACGACCCAGCGGCGCGGCTCAGGCCTGCGCCGGCTTCACGATCCGATCCGCGGCCGGGATCACCGTCGACCGGATCGGGACCTCCGCCACCGGCAGGTTCAGCAGATGGCGCAGCAGCTTGCACATCGTGGACTTCAGCTCGTTCCGGGTGACGATCCGGTCGATCAGGCCGTGCTCGAGCAGGTACTCGGAGGTCTGGAACCCCTCCGGGAGCTCCTGCCCGATCGTCTCCCGGATCACCCGCGGCCCGGCGAACCCGATCAGCGCCTTCGGCTCGGCGATGATCACGTCGCCGAGCATCGCGAACGACGCCGCCACCCCGCCGGTGGTCGGGTGGGTCAGCACCGACACGTACGGCATCCCGGCCTCCTGGAGCCGCGACAGCGCCGCGCAGGTCTTCGCCATCTGCATCAGCGACAGCACGCCCTCCTGCATCCGGGCGCCGCCCGAGGCCGAGATCACCACCGCCGGCACCTTTCGGGCCGCGGCCCGCTCGAACAGCCGGGTGATCATCTCGCCGACCACCGAGCCCATCGACCCGCCGAGGTACGCGAAGTCGAACGCGCCGATCTCCATGTCGATCCCGCCGACCTTGCCCGCCACGGACAGGAACGCCTCGTTCCGACCCGTCTTGCGCCGCGCCTCGTCGACCCGCTTCGGGTACGGCTTGCTGTCGACGAACTTCAGCGCATCGACCGGCACCAGATCGGCGTCGTGGAGATCGACCGCCGGCGGATCGTCGCACAGGGAGCGCAGCCGCTCGACCGCGCCGATCCGGAAGTGGTACTTGCACTTGTGGCAGACCCAGAGGTTCTGCCGCAGGGCGTCGTTGAACAGCAGCTCGCTGCACGCGGGGCACTTCGTGAACAGGTCGGGCGTCTCGCCCTCTTCGGTCGACCCCGACACCGGCGGGCGCCAGAACGCGACGAAGTCCTTGCGCTGCTCGAACCACCGCGGACCCTGATTGGACATCCCGACTCCCGACCGGCGCTCCTATCCGGCGGCGGCCCCGCCGTCAC
>JBEBJW010000362.1:0-6729 GCA_040079715.1 Myxococcota bacterium
GCTCGAGCGCCCGCCGGTCCGCCGCGGGACGTCGATGCCGGTGCCGGGCGAGGGCGGCGTCGATGTCCGCCACGAGCTGGCGGATCGTGTCCGCCGACGCGACCACCCCGGTCCGGATCAGCGGGCCCTCGGCGCCCGCGACCAGCAGCTCGAGCTCGTCGGTCGACGCGCGGGCGACCGACGCGACCGCGAGCTCGTCCCACGGCATCGCCCACGGCGCGGGCCGCCCGAACCACCCGCGCCGGATCTGGAGCTGGTGGAGCCCGACGGTGACCTCGACCGCGGGCCCGACCTGCCCGAGGGCGACCCCGAGCCCGGCCGCGAGGACCGCGATCCCGGGCCCGACCGCGGCCAGCGGCACCGCCTGCGACAGCCCGGCGACCATCGCCGCGACGATCGCCAGCGGGACCGTCAGCAACCACCCGAGCGCCCCCGGGCCGTTGCCGGAGATCCGGTACCGACGGGCGTCCGGCGACACCGTGTCCGTCGGGAGGCGCGCCTCGATCGGGTACACCGAGCCGAGCCACCCGATCCCGGCGGCCGCGAGGACGAACCCGACGATGGCGGACGCGACGGCCATCCCGTCAGCGTATCGCAAGTCCGGACCGGCCGCGCGGCGATGGGCACCGGGAGCTGGACGGCGCGGCCGTCGACCGGTGTCCAACCCGGGTCGGCCGCCCGGATTATGGGGGCCGCGGAGGAGTTCCCCATGCTGTTCACCGCGCTCGCGCTCGGAGCGATGCACCAGGCAGAAGCGACCGAGATCGGTACGAATCGTCCGTTCGGGCTCGGCGTCCAGCTCGGTACGCCCACCGGGATCACCGGCAAGGTGTACCTCGGCGGCCGGAAGAACGCGATCGACTTCGCCCTCGGCAGTCCGTACGCCGGCAACTCGTACTTCTGGGGCGGCTTCTGGGCCCAGGCGGCGTACCACTGGCACGTGACCGAGCTCACCAGCGGCAACGGCGTCGCGATCCCGTTCCGGGTCGGGGTCGGCGCGTTCGTCACCACCTACGCGTACGGGTACTGGGGGCTCCGGAGCGACGCGATCGTCGGGCTGCGGGTCCCGTTCGGGCTCGACTTCGACCTCGAGGACGCCCCGGTCCAGTTCTGGGTCGAGGCGGCGCTCGACGTGACCTACTTCCTCGGGGTCGGGGTCGACGGCGGGATCGGAGCCCGGTACTACTTCTGAATGGCACCGAACGACGAC
Organism: Myxococcota bacterium; assembly: GCA_040079715.1. Taxonomy (GTDB): domain Bacteria; phylum Myxococcota_A; class UBA796; order UBA796; genus JACKER01. Next base: position 1,211 of record JBEBJW010000362.1, read on the forward strand.
GCGATCGTACCCGCCCCTGGCGGCGTCCCGACCCTCCAGGCCCAGGTCGCCGCCCGGTGGGAGCTCGCCGCCGGGGAGGTCGACCGGGCGCTCCGCCAGCAGGTCGCGCTCGCGTTCCTCGGGTCCGCGTCGTCGGGCAAGGACTCCGCGATCCGGGCCCTGTTCGGGATCGACTTCGGCCAGATCGACCCGATCCCCGGCTCCACCGCCGACATCCGGGTCGCCGCGGTCGACGCCGACCGGCACCTGCTGGTGGTGAACGCCCCGGGGTTCGGCGACCTCCGGTCGGAGGTGGCGGAGCGGGCCGAGCGGGTGCTCGACACGCTCGATCTCGCGGTGTACGTCGTGAACTGCGACGGCGGCGCGACGATCGACGAGCGGCGCGACCTCGACAAGATCCGCGCGCTCGGCCGCCCGACCCTGGTGTGCCTGAACAAGATCGACCTGATCCGGCCGAACCAGCGGGAGAACTTCGTGCGGACCACCCTGGTCCAGCTCGGGGTCCCGCCGGACCAGGCGGTGGTGACCGCGTTCGACCCGATGCCGCAGCTGTCGCCCGAGCCGATCGGGGTCGACCTGGTGATCGGGTGGATCCACCAGCACCTCGAAGACGGCGGCAAGGCGCTGCTGTTCGCGAAGAACCTCCGGAACAAGGCCGCGGCCTGCCGCCCGATCATCGACCAGGCGGCGAAGCGGGCGGCGGTCGCCGGGGCGATCCCGATCCCCGGCGCGGACGCCACCGCGGTCACCGCGGTCCAGGTCAAGCTGATCACCGATCTGGCCGCGGTCTACGGGCGCCGGATCGACAAGGACCTCGTGCTGTTCATCCTCGGCGAGGCCCTGGCCGGCACGTCGAAGGGGTTCGTGAAGTGGGCGGTCGAGGCGGCGAAGGCGGCCGGCTGGCTCCCCGGCGGCCAGGTGATCACCGTCGCGGTCAGCGGGATCGGCGCGGTGATCGCCGGCGCCACCACCTACGGCGTCGGCAAGGCCACCGTGCTGTTTCTGCAGCGCGACGGCCAGGTCTCCCCCGGCGAGCTCCGCGAGGTGTTCGACGCCTCGGCGTTCGAGTACCGCCAGCTCCGCGACGCATGAGCCGAGCCCCGGGCCGCGCGGACGACCAGGCGCTGGTCGAGCTGCTGCGGAAGTGCCACCGCGCCGAGCTCGAGCCGCTGGCGGCGATGCTCCGGATCCAGTCGTCCGGCCTCGCGCTCGCCACGCTGGCGAAGGCGATCGATTCCCGGTTCCGCCGGGCCGCGACCAGCGAGCTGTTCACGATCGCGCGCCTCGGCACCCCGCCGCCGTACGCCGTCGGGCTGCACCAGATGGGGATCCGCCTCGGGCTCGACGTCGGGGACGGCGACGTGGAGGCCGCCGAGCTCGCGATCGTGCGCCACCACGTCCGGCGGCAGTGGGCGGCGATGCCGGCCGAGGAGCGGGCCCGGCGGTGGTCCGAGGTGATCGGGGTCCCCGCCGATCCGGCTGAGCCCCCGACCGAGCCGGATGCGGCGATGACCGCGCTCGAGCGCCAGCACCCGCGCGGGTTCGGGCTGTTCGTGACCCGCCTCGCGACCGAGCCGATCGTGCCGCTGCCCGGGTGCCTCGTGCTGCTGTGGCTCGCGAAGCCGCGCGACGACCTCGCGATCCCGGCGGTGATCGAGATCTGCCGCCTGCGGAGCGCGGTCCGCCACCGGGTGACGGTCGGGATCGTCGGCTCGCCGAGCTCGGGCAAGGACGCGGCGATGGTCGCGCTGTTCGGCCTCCCCGGCAACATCGACCCGGTCGCCGGCTCGACCACCCAGGTCGAGATCCGACGGCTGCCGAACGCGACCGCGCTGTACCTCGTCAACACGCCCGGGATGGGCGACGTGATCGAGTCGGTGACCGAAGAGGCGCGCCAGGTGCTCGACCACATCGACATCTACCTGTACCTGGTCAACGCGCAGGGGGGCGTCCAGGCGCGGGAGAAGGCGGACCACGCGGCGTGTCGGGCCCGCGGCCGGCCCGTGCTGGTCGTGGTCAACAAGATCGACACCCTCCGCGACGACGATCGCCCGCGGTTCCTGGCCGACTGTCGGACGAAGCTCGGCGTCGGTCCGGACGACCTGGTCGCGGCCGCGTTCGATCCGCTCCCGCAGCTGTCCGAGCGCCCGCTCGGCGTCGAGGCCGTCCAGGAGTGGATCACCGACCGGCTGGTCGCCCTCGGCAAGGACCCGGCCGAGCTCCCGTGGGCGTCGACCCGCGAGGCGGCGGTGGTCGGCGGGTGAAACCGGCCGGTTCCGCCGGGCGGCGGGCCGCGGCGATACCGATCGGCAGGAGGCGTCCGTGCCGTCGGTCGGGACGCGGATCGGAGCGTACGAGCTGCGCGGGGTCGTCGAGTCCGGCGAGATCGGGACGTTGTACGTCACGCGTCACCGGATGCTCGACACGAAGCACGCGCTGGAGCTGCTCCACCCCCGGCCGGACGAGCGGTACGTCCACGCGCTGATCGAGGCCGCGCGGCTCCAGGCCACGGTGGTCCACCCGAACGTGGTCCGGCTGACCGACTGCGGGATGTTCGAGGAGCGCCCGTTCGTCGTGTCCGACTGGGTCGACGGGCGGACCCTCGCCGATTGGCTCGATCGGTACGGGCCGTTCCCGATCCCCGCCGCGCTGAAGCTCGCGCGGGAGATCGCCCGCGGGGTCGGCGCGATCCACGAGGCCCGGATCGTCCACCGCGACGTGACCCCCGCGACGGTGTGGATCGACAAGCGGCTGGTCCCGCGGATCACCGGGTTCGGCCGCGCGAAGCGGATGATGGTCCGCGAGCTCGCCGGCGCCGACGTCCCCGAGCCGCCGCACCCGTGCCGCCCCGAGTACACCGCCCCCGAAGCCGAGGATCCCGGCGAGTCCGACTTCCGGTCCGACCTGTGGAGCCTCGGGGTGCTGCTGTACGAGCTCGTGACCAACGAGGTGCCGTTCGAGGGCCTGAACCCGACCGACACCCTCGCGATCGCCCGGAGCGGCGCGTACCCGTCGATCGCCGAGCGGCGGCCGGACCTCGACGTGCCCCCGGCCGTCGACGAGCTCGTGGCCCACCTCCTGCGGGTCGACCCGAGCGAGCGGATCGGCTCGACCCGCGACCTGCTGGCCCGACTCGACCTGGTCTGAGGCAGACCCTCGTTCGTGGCCGTTTGGGCCGTCTGGGCGGGTCCGCGGGGCTGACTGGTGGATCCGCAGGTCGGCCGTCAACGGGGAGCTCCGGGTGGCGTCCCGTCGGCCGTGCGCAGCGACCGCCCCTTCGACCGCGACCGCTCCCGCTCCCCCAGGCCCGCGCGTTGATTCTCCCTCGCCCGCATCGGGGCTGAACGCGCCTACCTCCCGTACTGGAGGGCGCATCCGTCCTCGGATCTGCACGAGCAGGCGCCCTCACCCGAGGGGAGAACCAGTCGAATCGGCCGCTGCGACGCCAGGCAGGTACAACGCCGCGGAGCCGATCCCGGATCCCGTGCTGCCGCGCGACCGTCTCAGCGGGGAGCGACGGGTCCGAGCTCCGCCAGGGGCGCGGGATCGCGAACCGCGTCGAGGTTCATCGATCGTCGCCCGGTCGCCGATCGGTCTGGTCCGGTGGGATCTCTGGCGGCATCCAGCGCCGCCGGCGCCGCGGATCCGCCCGTGGACCAGGCCGGTGAAGTCCGCGACGCCGCGACGGTCGCGCGGCAGCGGCAGGCGGCCCCCCGCGGATCGGGGTCCGACGGCCGTCCATGCCGCCGGAGCGTCCGGCTCCCGCTCCCCCCCAGGATCGCGCCGGCACTTCTCCTTCCCCCGATGGCCGGGCCCGGAGCCGCGCCTCCTGCCGCTCGTCGGAGCCCCCGAGGCCGAACTGCGCGGCGCACGCCCCGATCGCCGTTGCGGCACCCGACGGCCCGTCTGTCGACCACGCCGCCGATCGGGCGCCCGCGGCATCCATTCACCGATCGCGGAGCCGAGACGCCCGGGGGATGAGCATCCATCCACCACGCCACCGATCGGGCGCCCGCGGCATCCATTCACCGATCGCGCAGCCGAGACGCCCGGAGGAGTGAGGGGGCACCTCCTCACCGGTCCGCGGCGGTGTCGTCCCCGTCCGGCGGCGCGGCCGGCCCAGCGGCGCGCGCAGCGGCCCGGGCGGCGAGCTCGGCGTCCCACCCGCGCAGCACCGCCGCGACCTCCGGGCCCGGCCCCGTCGCCAGCGCCGCCGCGAGGTCTGCCCGCTCCTCTGCCTCGCGCGCCGCGAGGTCCCGCTCGTGGAACGCGGTGAACTCCTGCTCGGTCAGGCCGCGCGTCTCGAGCGGGATCGTCACCGGCGGGCCGTCCGGGTCGACCAGCACCGGGGCCGACACGTCGAACTCCGACGCGGCGATCAGCTCGGTCGGCGCGTCGCTCCACACCGTCAGCTCGGTCGCGCCGGTCGCGTCGGTCGGCGCCGACACCGATCCGAGCGACGTCGCGGCGAGGGCCGCCCCCTCGACCGGGTTCCCGGCCACGTCGACCACCACCGCCCGGACGGTGTGCGCGGTCGGGAGCTGCTCCACGCAGTGGGTCTGCCCGTTCGGGTCGGTCCACCACCGGAGCAGCGCCGACGGCCGATCCGACCACCCCAGCGCGAACTCGTCGGGACCGGTGGCCTCGGCCGACTGGATCGCGATCGTCCCCGACGGCTCCCGGGTCGCGCAGATCACCGCCCCGGTCACCTCGGTCGCGCACCGGCCGGGCAGCACGTAGCTGTGCGACGACCGGGACGGCGTCGGGCACTCGATCCGGGTCGTGCCGGACGCCGACGCGTACGCCTCGACCGCGGCCCGCTGGACCGCCGGATCCGCCGGGGACGGCGCCGACGGAGACCCCGCGACCGCCCCCGTCCCGGTCCCGGCCGTCGGCGCGGGCGGCTGGCTCCCGACGGCGGCGTCGGGCGCGGGCACCCGACGGCCCCGCGTGCGACGGCCGAGCGCCCCGAGCGCCAGCGCGATGACCAGCGCCAGCGCGATCCACCACCGCCACCGCCTCATCCGCCGCCCCCCGCGTCGGGGTCGGCGTCGGGGTCGCGGACCCGCGCCCGGAGCGCCGCTGCGCGGTCGAGCTGGCCGCGCCAGGCCTCGAGCACCGCGGTCACGTCGTCGGCGAGCCCGGGCGCGGCGAGGGCCCGGTCGATCGCCGCGCGCTCGGCCGCGTCCCGGGCGGCGGCCTCGGCGGTGACCTCGGCGGTGGCGGTGGCGCGGTCCTGCCCGTCGGTCCGGAGCGACAGCGGCGGCAGCTCGGCGTCGTCCCCGCCGACGGTGACCCGGGCGGACCGGTCCCAGTCGCGGTACGCGAACAGCTCGACCGGGCCGGCGGTCCAGGTCGAGAACACCGTCTTGCCGTCCGGACCTGCGGGCGGCGCGGCTCCGGCGAACCCGACCGCCGACACCGACGCCCCGGCGGCCGGGCGACCGGCGCGGTCGAGGATCGTGACCGGCAGCGCGCGCGCCACCGACGCCTCGGTCGCGCACCGGGTCGTGCCGTCC
>JBEBJW010000363.1:0-6724 GCA_040079715.1 Myxococcota bacterium
AACAGGCAGCAGGACAACGGAACAGCAGGCAGCGACAACTACAACCCGAAGTGGGGAGGTGTAGTTGTCGTCAAGGGGAGGTGTAGTTGTCGTTGCGCACCACCGTCCCAACCCACCGACCACGAGCAGCTGCTCGTGGTAGAGAAGCAGGTGGCGAGCGTGCTCGAGCAGTACCTGCGCCGGATCTGGAGGGCGTCGCTCACGCCCGACTCGCTGTTGACCATCGACGAGGCCTCCGAGGCCCTGCCCGGGATCGACGACGCGGCAGCGCGGATCGAGCGCCACGTGGCGCCAGCGGTCGAGGTTCCGGGGAGGGCGATGTACCGATGGGTCGACGTCGTCGCCGCGCTCGACCGCACCCGGAGCACGTTCCCCCACTCGGAAGAGCCCGCGATCCAGGGCTACGAGGCCGCCGCCGCGCTCCTGAACACCAGCGCCACGACGCTCCGCAGGATGGTCCGCACCGAGGGCCTGCCGCCGGAGCTTCACCCGCGCAACAAGTCTGCGGGGGCCCGGAACCGCCGGCCCTGGTGGACCAGCGCGGCGGAGTGCCGGACCTGGTATGAGCGCTTCACGACCTGGCTGGCAGTCCGACCGCCGACCCGCAAACGGAACTCGCGCCAGCGGACCCACGCGGCGCCGTCGACCAACGGTCCGGTGGACTTCGCCGCCCACGCCAGGAAGTTGGCCGAGGGGCGCTGACCGTCAGCGCGCCGCGTCGATCCGGGTCACGTTCGCCGCCTCGACCGCCCAGGCGATCGGCGGGACCCGGTCCACGGCCTCGCGCATCTGCTCCACCAGCGTGTCGTCGACGGCGGCGTAGTGCTGCCGCATCGTCGAGCCGTCCGAGTGGCCGACCAGGGCCTTCACGATCGAGTCCTGCACACCGTCCCGGGACAGCTCCGACTGGAACCCGGCCCGGAACCAGTGGGTCGCGCGGTTCTTCCGGTCCTCGAAGTCCCAGGTCTCCGACCGGATCTCCTTCGCCACCGACGCCGCCTCGAGCAGCCGGCGAACCGCTTGGGGATTGATGACGCGCGGCCGGCCGAGGCGCGAGGCGAACACCGGATCGTCGGGCTTGCGGACCGCCGACCGAGTCCCCAGGAGGTTCGCCACGTCGGTGGTGATGGGGATCGTGCGGCGGTCGGCCTTCTCCTTGCGGCTCTTCCCGACCACCACCGTCAGCGTCCGCCGCGCCACGTCGACATCCCGACACCGGATCCCGCACACCTGGCCGATCCGCAGACCGGTGCAACGCTGGACCGCGAGGATCGCGGCCAGATCCTCGGTCCGGGTGGTTCCGGCGCGGCGGATCACGGCGTCCATCTCGGCCCAGGTCGGCGACGGCGGCGGGCTCCGGCGGACCGGCGCGAGTGGGAGCACGTGCGACCGGTCCAGGGGCGGTTTCTCGATGCCAGGCCAGCGGGTGGGCTCGTCGGCGAGCCACCGCCAGGCCTCGTACAGGATCCGCACCAGGTCGTATCGGCGGGCCTCGGTGAGCCCCTCGGCCTGCCAGAGCAGCAGGGCCTTCGCGACGAGCTCGCGGGTCAGCACGTCGCCGGGCAGCACGTCGTCCTTGCCCAGCGGCAGAAGCGTTCGGAAGGTCCGGCCGATCCGGGTGAACACCGAGCCCAGGACCTTGAGCGTGCCGTCGGAGACCCCGCGGGCCTTCTTGTGCTCCATCCACCCCGCGAAGCCGAGCTCGAGGTTGCAGATGCGGACCTCGGGCCGGGCGCCGACCTCCCAGTAGCCCTGGGTGGCGATCGCCTCGCGGATCTGGACCGCGAGCTTGTCGCGGGCGTGGACGCCGACGACGACCTTGTACCGCTGCTTGCGGACCCGCTGCCCGTCGGCCTCCTCCCACTGCCGCCAGACGAGCTTGAACTTGTCCGGCCCCACCTTCCGCCACGTGACCCCGCCGCCGCTCTGCCGCGCCATCGTCCCCCCGCCCGACCCGACGCCGGAGTGTGCCTGGTGTGTCCTGAATCGGACACGCTCGGCGTGAAGATGGCTTAGTAGCGTTATCTGGTAGCGGCAACGCGAAATGACGTCCGTCGTGTTGCCCGAGTCCCGAATCTCGTTACCAGATTGCGTATACGTATACTAAGTCGTGCAACTGCTCGGAGGACCGATGATCTTCGTCCTGCTTCGTGGCGTGGCCCGCGCTGCGCCTCTCTCCGTCGTCGTCGAAGGCCTGCCCACCGACGACGGCGCGGTGATCTGCAGCCTGTTCGGGGCCGACGACTGGCTCGGTCCGACCGCCCGCGCGTCGGCCACCGCCACGCCGGTCGGAGGGCGCGCGATCTGCGTGTTCCCGGACGTCCCGGCTGGGCGGTACGCCACGATCTTCGTCCAGGATCTCAACGGCAACGGCGGGATGGACAAGGGGTTCCTCGGCCTCCCCCGAGAGCCGTGGGGGGTGACCCGCGACGCGCCCGCTCGGTTCGGGCCCCCCGCGTTCGGCGACGCGTCGTTCGACGTCCCGGCGGCCGCTCCGCCACTGGCGCACCCCAAGTGACCGCCCTCCTCGCGGGTCTGGCGCGTCGCGCCCTGATGCCGGTGGGGCTCGGTCTCGCGGCGCTCGCGGTCGTGCTGCCAGGGCGGACCGGCGTCGCGCCCGCCACCGTCCTCGGGATCGGGTCTCTGCTCGCGCTGGTCGCGCTCACCGGGCTCGAGCTCGCCGTCGGACGGTGGCGGCCGCAGCTCCGCCACCTCCCGCGAGACACCTCCATGTTCGCGCTCGGGATCGGCCTCGACGGCCTGGCGAAGGTCGCGGTCGCGGCGGTCGCGCTGTGGGTTCGCGGCGACGCCCCCGGACCGCTGTCGGGCCTGCCGTGGTGGCTCGGTGTGCCGCTCGGCCTGGTGGTGGCAGACGGCGTCGCGTGGACGGTCCACTGGGCGTTTCACGCGCACCCGCTGCTGTGGCGGCTGCACGCGCTGCATCACCTGCCGGACGCGCTCTACACGCTGATGTCCACCGTGAACGCGCCGCTGATGGTGCTCGTGGTCCGAGCGCTCCCGCTCGCGACGCTGACCGTCGCGGGGTTCCACCCGACCGTGCTGTTCGCCTACGCCGCGCTCGACGCGTGGACCGGCCTCGCGTCGCACACCGGCGTCGACACGCACAACCCGTGGCTGTCGAGCGTGTGGGTCACGCCCGAGGTCCACCGGCTCCACCACCGAGCGACGGCGCAGGCCGTGAACCACGCGCTGCTCCTCACGGTGTGGGATCGGGTGTTCGGGACGTACGAGGCGCCGACCTCCGAGGTGCCACGGGTCGGGCTTCCGGACAGCGCCCCGGGCCCCCGGACCTGGCTCGGCGCGCTGTTCCTCCGATCGACCGCCGCAGAGGCAGGCGACAGGGAGTTATCGGGGCGACGGTGACGTTCCTCGCCCGCCATCCGGTCCCGCTCGCGGAGCTGCTCCTCGCCCCCGTGATCTTCAGGGACGGCCTGCCCGCGCTCGCCGAGGTCCCGGAGGTCTCCGGATCGGGGATGCGCGACCTGGCGGCGTTCGCCGGCCACAGCCCCGGCGCGATCCGGACCGCGATGTCGCGGCTGCGCGCGTCCGGACTGGTCGCCCCGTTCGAGGATCCCGCCGGGGTGACCCGGTACCGGACCGGGGCGCTGTCGCGCTCGGTGAGCCGGGCAGTCCGCGCCGAGCGGCCGGACGGCTTCGTCCTGGCGGTGTTCTCGTTCGTGACCGAGCAGGTCCGCGAGCGGCAGGTGGTCCGCGAGGCCCTCAAACTGCACGGATTCCAGAAGCTCGCCCAGAACGTCTACATTCATGGCCGCATCGACACGATCGAGCTCGAGGCGGTGCTGCGCGAGGAGGGCCTCGACGAGCACGTCTGGCTGTTCCGGGTGCCGGAGGCCGACGATCCGGCCCTGCGGCGCAAGCTCACCGCCCTGTTCGACCTCACGTCGCGCGCCGCGCAGCTCCGGGCGTTCGACCTCGACCTCGTGCAGTTCCTGGACCCCGGGCTCGACGACGATTCGTTCGCTCGCCGGCTGCTGTACGCGGGCCCCGTGCACTATCGGATCACGTGGCTCGACGAGCCGCCGCTCCCCGCGAGCTACCTGCCTCCGGACTACCCGTTGGCCGAGGTGCGCGGCCGGATGACCGCGCTCGCCGCAGCGCGTGCGCAGGCGTTGATCGCCTACTTCCGTCGGGCGAACACGGCCTGACCTGCTTTCGTGCGTCAGTGGGGCTGCGCGGCGGCCATCGCGGTCAGCAGGTTGTCCCGAATCGGATCGCACACCGGCCCCGTCCCGAACGTGTCCGTGGCGATGGCAGCCAGCGGGAGACCGCTCAGCGCACACAGCCGCAGCGCGACCTCCGGAGGCTCGCCGCCCGCCGGCGCGGCTCCGGGCTCGGGGAGTCCGGGCGCGTGCTGCTCCACGCAGGCGCGGAGGTCCGCCGCGACCCGCTGCTCGCACCCGGCCTGGTCGAGGGTCGGGACGAAGCACTGGCGCAGCGACTGCTGAGGGTCGGCGCACACCTGCCGAGGAAACGCGTCGAGCGCCCGGGCCCACGCGTCGATCCGCGCCGTGTCGAACGCCACCGGCTCGAGCGGCTGCGGCGCGCGGAACCGCTCTGGGTCCGCCGTCGGCGGAGCGGAGGTCGTCTGTGGCGTGAGCACGAAGCCGTCGGCTCGGAGCTGCTCGAGCAGGCCGGTCGGCCCGACCAGGTGCCCGGCCCCGACGGCGACGAACGCCCCGCCCGCTTCGGCCTCGGCCAGCACGCGGTCGCGCCACGCCACGTTCCGCACCGCCAACAACCGATCGGTCGACGCGTCGTGGTACGTCGCGAGCACCCGGTCTACCGCCGCGATGTCCCCCGCGAGGCACGCGGCCCACAGCTCCGCCATCAGCGCCGGCGCGGACACCGCGTCGTCCGACCCCGCGGTGATGGTTGCGATGAACTCCTGGTTCATGCTGTCCAACAACGCCTGCTGTTCCGCGGCGGTCTCGAGGTACGCGAGCGACACGCCCGCCTCGCGGGCGACGGAGGCGATCGCGAGGTCGACCGGCACCGACCCCGCGTCGAGCGCAGGGGCCCACACCATCGAGCTCAGGAGCCACGGGGGCGTGTGGGCCAGCATCGGAGCTGGGCTGGCGCGCATCCGCCACGCGACCGGGGCGAACACCTCCGGACCGAGCTCGGCCCGCAGATCGCGCGCCGGGTCCCACATCAGCTTGATCAGCGGCACCGGGTCGAACGTGGCCTGCAGATCCGCCTCGCCCAGCAGGACCCGCGCGCCGCGCAGAGCGGCGTCGTGCGGTGCGGGCAGGACGTGGTCGAGCGGGATCGGGAGGTGGCAGGTCCCGAGCAGGTGGGAGACCCGGTCCCCCTTCCGCGCCTCCCACAACAGCAACGGACGCTCCGCGGCGCGGACCGCCTCCACCGGCGCGATCGGCGCGGGCCTGGGCCCGCAGCTCCCGAGACCGGCGGCCGCGACGACGACGAACGACAGGATGTGACGCATTCGCATCGACTAACGCGCCGCCGCACCGCGCCAAGCGCCATCGTCAACTTTGATCCCGACCGAACCACGACCGAGCCTCCCGGGCCCCTCGGACAGAGTCGCCATTTCGTCATCGACGTTCGACGACCAGGGCGGCGCTCGGGCGGAGCGGCCTCCGCGCCTCGTCGGCAGGTGAGCCGTCGTCAGGCGGTCCAGTCGATCGCCGCGAGATCGCGTTCGAGGCGGCCCGCCCGTCGCGGATCGACCTGGCGCACCCACGCCACCCGCCCGATCAGCACCGCGCGCCAGTCCGGACGCCCGTCGCGGTTCTGGGAGCCGGGACCGTGGACCCGGCAGTTGTGCAACAGCGCCCGCAGCGCGTCGACGTCCGCCCGGGCGATGGTCGGGCGCGCGTTGACCACCACCCCGGCGAGCACCTGGCGCGCGGCGCGCGTCCGGACCCGCGTCTTCCGTGGGTTCACCGAGAACCCCTCGTCCGCCACGATCCGGGTCACCACCGCCACGAATCGTTCGGTGCCGGTCGCGAACGCGCCCGAGAACGCCAGATCGTCCGCGTACCGGCTGTAGCTGCAGCCGTGGGCGCGAGCGAGCGCGGTCAGACGAACGTCGAGGCCCCACGCCACCAGGTTCGCGAGGGACGGCGACGTCGGGGCCCCTTGCGGCAGGTGCGCGGACGCCAACCGCCGGAGGGTCGCCCACCGATCGGGCAGCGACGGCGCGCGCGCACCCACGACCGCGGGCACCCGGGACGTGCACAACGCCGCGAGGGTCCCCGCGACCCCCTCCGGGTATCCGAGCGCCCGGAACACGGCCTGGACGCGGTCCGCGCCGATCGACGGGAAGAACTGCCGCAGGTCGACCCGGACCACCACCGGCTGCCCGACGTGACCGGACGCGAACGTGAGCGGGCTGCGGCCGGCCACGAACCCATGGGCCGCTGGGTGCGGCGGGACGCGATCGAGCACCTCGCGCAGGATCGTCCGATGGATCGCCCGCAGCCGCCCCTTGGGCGCCTCGATCAGGCGCGCCCCGTCCCACCGCCACCAGTAGTGGTGAAGCGGGCCGGGTGGGAGGCCGCGCAGCCAGTTCCGTCGATCGGCCAGCCACTCGAGCGTGTCGGTGCCGTCCCGATCGGGCGTCAGCCACCGCGCCAGGTCGCCCACCGTCGGCACCGGCGGGACGTCGAACCGCCGCGCATCTCCGCAGCCCCGAGGACCGGAAACGCCAGCGCGGGGC
>JBEBJW010000364.1:0-6655 GCA_040079715.1 Myxococcota bacterium
GGGCGGGACGGCGGTGACGAGCGTGCGCTCCTCGGGGTCCGCGTTCGGCTTCGGCCGGGGGATGAGCATCCGGTGGCCGCAGTTCCGGCACGTGGCCTTGTTGACCGCCTTGGTGAGCTTGTCGTCCGGGACCTTGTACACCGCCCGGCAGTTGTCACAGACGACCTTCATGGCCTGTTCCCCTCGGGCGCGAGGTGGAGCCCGAACACCCCCCTCTACCGGCCCGACCCGCCGATTGCAACGCGCTCACAACGATCTTACTCCCGCGATCCCACCCGGTCACGGTCCCGTCCCCGTCGGCGTCACAGGAACGGGGCGATCGTCTCGTCGAACTCCAGGCGGTGGACGAGGTCTCCCACGTAGTCCAGGTTCTCGCTGTCCCACACCACGAGGGGTGAATCGGTCCACCGGGAGATCCACCCCTCGTACAGCGCGTTGAGCTGCCGGAGGTACGCCGCGGGGATCGCCTGCTCGCTCGCCCGCCCGCGCTGCTTGATCCGCCGGCGGATCGCGGACACCGAGCACCGGAGGTGAATCAGCAGATCCGGCGGGCGGAGGCTCGACTTCATCGCCTCGTACAGCTCGACGTACGTCGCGTGGTCCCGCCGCTCCATCTTCCCGCTGTCCGCCAGGTGGCGGGCGAAGATCTCCGCGTCCTCGTAGATCGTCCGGTCGACGACGTACGTGCCGGACGCGTTCTGGAGCTCCTGGTGCAACCGGTACTTCCGCGCGAGGAAGAACACCTGGCTGTGGAACGCCCACCGCGACATGTCGCCGTAGAAGTCGTCGAGGTACGGGTTGTCGCCGAACGGCTCGTAGATCGGCGTGAGCCCGTAGCGCTCCTTCAGGTACCGCACGAGGCTGGTCTTGCCGACGCCGATGTTCCCGGACACGGCGATGAATCGATCCGCCATCCCGCGTCGTCACACGGCGGCGGTTCGGCTACAACCGCGACCGGTGTCGAACCGGAGGGAGTGCAGGTGGACGACACGGAGATCGCGATCCCCCCGGTCGACGAGGCCCTGCCGTCGGCGATCGACGGCCTCGACGCGATGCGGAACCAGACCGAGGGCGCACCGGACGACCTTCCGATGAACCTCGTGCGCGGCCGGTGGTTCGTCCGGCCGGTCGCCGAGCTCGCGCTGCGGGTCGACGAGCCGGGGGCCGCGGTGTGGCTCGGGGGCGCGGTCGGGCGCGGGTGGTTCACCACCGCCCCGGTCCCGGTGCAGCTCGGGGCGGACGTGACGCTCCGGGCGGTCGCCCCGGTCGGCGCGGCGTCGGGGTACCGGTTCGAGCTCGGCGCGGCGGCGGGCCCGTGGCTCGGTCCGGTGTCGCTGCGGCTCGGGCCGCTGGCGCGGGCGGATCGCGAGATCTGGGCGACCGCGGCGCTCGAGCCGGCGGTGTCGATCGGCGGCGCGGCGGACGTCACGCTGGCCGCGGGCTTCGTGTCGGCGGTCGTCGGGGTGACGCCGCTGTGGTCGGTGACCGGGACCCAGCGGGCGGAGACGGCGGTGCGGGGCGGCCTCGGCGTCGACCTCGACAAGCTGGTGCTGACGGTCCAGGTCGCCGATCGGTGGACCGCGATCGGGCCGATCGTCGAGGCCGGGCTCGGGCTGCAGCTCCGGCCGTTCCAAGACTAGGGGGGAGGATGTGGTGGATCGCGGCGGCGTGGGCGGCCCCGGACGGGGTGGACCCGATGGACCTCGACCGGTGGGAGGCCGGGTCGGCGGCGGCGCTGGCCGGGCCGTCCGGGTGCTGGGAGCTCGGCGGGCGGTTCGTGACCACCGTGGTCAGCTATGCGCCGGCCTCGCGCTGGACCCGGTCCGGCCGGACCGACCATCGGTTGGTCGGGACGTTCGTCGGGCGGCTCGACGGCGGCACCTGGACGTCGATCGCGTACTCGCTGTCCCCGGCCGACGCGCCGGACACTCCGTCGGACATCGATCTGCCGCTGATGCCGATCGTCGGCCGGGTCGCTGCGGGCGCGCTCCACCGGACGAACCCGGCAGAGGAGGGGGAGTCGGACTTCCGGCTCGACGGGCAGGACGAGGCGTTCAACGTGCTGGCGGGGCTGATCGACGCGTTCGAGCCCGAGACGTCGACCGCGATGGCCGAGTGGCGCGAGGATCGCGGGGCGGTGGAGCTGATCCAGGACCACCCGGTGTCGAGGTCGGAGGTCGCCACCGTCACGACGGTGTTCCCCGCCGGCGGGGCGGCGACGTCGGTCGACGCGGTGTTCCCCCGGCGGATGCGGGTCGGGGAGGGGCTGGTCAAGGTGTCGCTGTTCGACGCGCAGGCCCACCTGCGGTCCCAGCCGGTCGGCGACGTGGTGATGCCGGCGCTCGACAGCCTGTCGTTCGGGATCGGCGCGCTCGGGTTCACGTTCGCCTACGAGCAGGTGCTGACCTACGAGCGGGCCACACGGTGCGTCGGGCCGGGATAGGTGGCCGGCCATGTGGTTCATCGTCGCAGCAGCGCACGCGGACGACGGCGCGAAGGCGCGGGTCGCTCCGCTCGGGGTGGATCGGCTCGCCGAGGTCGGTGCGCTGTCGTTCACGTTCAACGTCGAGAAGGACGGGCAGCTCAAGGCGAGCCGGAGCTGGACCTGGCACCCGGTCGACGGAACCGTCACGCGCAAGCTCGGCGACGAGGTCACGACGTTCGTGTTCGGCAAGCCGTCCGGCGAGGTCGAGCAGAAGGCGGACGCCCAGTTCGTGAACGACACGTTCTGGCTCGCGCCGCAGCTTCACCTCCGGTGGGCCGGCCCGGACCTCACCGTCACCGACGGGGGCGACGTTCCACCGCCGCTCGCGGTCCCGGGTGGTGCGGCGACCACCCACCTCGTCACGATGCAGTACGCGCCGACCGGCGGCGGGTACACCCCCGGCGACGCGTACGACCTGTACCTGGACCCGTCCGGCAAGATCGTCGCGTGGAACTACCGCGAGGGCGGGGCGGCGGCGCCGACGATGACCACCACGTTCGACGGGTACGTCGCGGTGGGCCCGCTGACGCTCGCGACCGAGCACCGCTCGGCGGACGGCGCGTTCCGGCTGTACTTCACCGAGCTGAGTGTGTCGTCGGCGGGCCCCACCCCGAGCGTGTCGCCGGCCGGCCCCACCCCGGCGGTGACGCCAGCGGTGACGCCTGCCCACTGAGCCCGGCCCCGCGCCTCGCGCCGGGATCTGGCGGAACCGCAACGTCGGCCTGCTCGGGATCGCGAGCCTGTTGAACGACGTGGCGAGCGAGATGGTGGTCCCGCTGCTGCCGGTGTTCCTCGCCCGGACCCTCGGCGGCGGCGCCACCGCGGTCGGGGCGATCGAGGGGACGGCGGCCCTCGTCGCGAGCTTGCTGAAGTGGGCGGTCGGGTGGTGGTCCGACCGGACCGGCGTCACCCGGCCGTTCGTGCTCGGCGGGTACGTGCTGGCCGGCGCGTCGCGCCCGTTCCTCGCGCTCGCCACCGCCCCGGTCCACGTGCTGATCGTCCGGGTGACCGACCGGATCGGCAAGGGCCTCCGGAGCGCCCCGCGGGACGCGCTGCTGGCGGCGAGCGTCGACGCGGACCAGCGCGGGACCGCGTTCGGGTTCCACCGGTCGATGGACCACCTCGGGGCGGCGATCGGGCCGGCGATCGCGCTGGTCGTGTTGACGTTCTGGACCAAGGATCTGCGGACGCTGTTCCTGCTCGCGGTGATCCCGGGGTTGCTGGCCGCGATCGCCCCGTGGTTCACCGTCGAGGCGAAGGTCGAGGCGCCGGCGGCCGGGTCGAGCGCGGGGCGGATCGATCGGCGGGTGTGGCGGGTGTTGGTCCCGATCGGCCTCGTGACGCTCGGGACCGCGTCGGACTCGTTCCTGATGCTGAAGGCCGGGATCGCCGACACGACGCCGATCGAGGCGCTGCCGGCGCTGTGGGTGGTGCTGCACCTCGTGCGGACGGCGGTGGCGACCCCGGGCGGCTGGCTCGCGGACCGGATGTCGCCCCGGGGGATCGTGTCGATCGGGTGGGCGATCCGGGTCGCGGTGTTCATCGGGCTCGCGGCGGCGACGAGCCCGGCGGCGGGGGGCGTGGGGATCGTGGCGTACGGGTTCGCCGGCCTGTCGGAGGGCGCCGAGAAGAAGCTCGTGGGCGCCTACGCGGACGCGGAGTCGCGCGGGGCCACGTTCGGCGCGTACTACGCGGTGATCGGGGTGATGACCCTGCCGGCGTCGCTCGGGTTCGGGCTGGTGTGGGACCACGTCGGCCCGGGTGCTGCGTTCTCGCTGTCGGCGTCGGTGATCGCGGCGGCGCTGGCGGCGCTGTGGGCGACCCGGGATGCGTGAGCCTCGGCGTGAGCCTCGCGTCAGCCGAGCGTGACGGTCCGGGTAGTGACCGCGGCGGCGAACGCGGGGTCGTGCGACACCACCACCAGCGTCCCGTCGTACCGGGCGAGCGCGTCGCGGAGGCGCTCGATCGACGGCAGGTCGAGGTGGTTCGTCGGCTCGTCGAGCGCGATCAGCCACGCGCCGCGGCCGAGCCCGAGCGCCACCGCCAGCTTCCGGGCCTCCCCCGGCGACGGGCGCGCGGTGCCGAGCAGCCGCTCCGGCGCCGCCCCGAGGCAGGCCACGGCCTGGAGGACCCGGCCCTTCAGGTCCCGCGGAAGGTCGCGCAGGGTCTCGAGGTCCGCCGCGACGCGGTCGGGGTCCAGCTCCTGGGGCAGCCACAGCACGCGATCCGGCGGGAGCGCCGCCGCCGCCAGCGCCGTCGGCAGCCGGGCGCCGACGGGAACGCGATCGCGCCGCCGTCGAGGCCGGGACGGTCGAGGGCGTCGTGGGCGGCGACCGCCGTCTGGTGCCGATCGCGGGCCCGGTGGACCCCGGTCGACGCGGCCGCGGCGCCCCACGCGGCGAGGGTCCCGGCGATCACCCCGCGGGCGTCGGAGTCGTGCCGGTCCTTCATCCGGGCGGAGGCGTGGGTCATCCGGTCGGCGGCGTCGCGGGTCCGGCGGGCGTCGGCGAGGCGGGCCCTGGACCGTCGGACCTCGGCCGAGGCGGCGTCGAGGGCGTCGACGGTCGCGCGCCGCTCGGCGTCCCACGCGGCGAGCGCGGCGCTGGCGCCGCCGGTGGTGTGGATCAGCCGCCCGTGGTCGAGCCGGAGCACCCCGGACGCGAGCGCGTCGAGCAGCGCCCGGTCGTGCGACACCACCACCCCGATCCCGCGGTACCCGGCCAGCGCGTCGAGCAGCCAGTGGCGGGCGTCGGCGTCGAGGTGGTCGGTCGGCTCGTCGAGCAGGAGGGTCGCGGGGGACGCGGCCAGCGCGGCGCCGATCTGCCACCGGCGCCGCTCGCCCGGAGACAGCGTGGTCCACCGGTCGAGGGTCGCCGGGTCGAGGCCGAGGCGGGCCTGGAGCGCCCACGCGCCGTCGACCCACCCCCAGGCGAACGCGCGGATCGGCTCGTCGAGGGCCGCCTCCTGCGGGCACAGGTGGATCGGCCCCGGCGCGGACACGGTCCCGCGGGTCGGGCGGAGGATCCCGGCGAGCAGCGCGAGGAGCGTGCTCTTGCCGGCGCCGTTCGCGCCGATGACCCCGGTGAACCCAGGGCCGAGCTGGAACGACACCCGGTCGACCACCGGGACCACGTCCGAATGGGAGAACGACAGGTCCGAGACCTGCAACGACCGCGACATGCACCGCTCCGGGGGCGACGGACGAACGGGAGATCGGCCAGCGCTCTGCGTGGGAGCGGTCGGCCGAGGGTCCGGGTTCAGGAGCGGCGCAGGTCCACGTGCGGGTCCTCCACGGTCGATCGGTAACCCGCCCCCGCGGCAGGTGACCACGCGACCCGCGAAGACCGGTGAGGTCGTGCAGGACGACGTCGCCGGCGCCTCGGCGACCCACGGTCGGGATCCGGCCACGTCACGCGTGCAGGCGGCGACCCACGGTCGGGATCCGGCGACGTCACGGGTGCCGTCGGCGACCCGCGGTCGGGATCCGGCGCCGTCACGTTGCCGCGATGCGGACTACGCCGGCAGCCTCGTCGACAAGTTGCCGTCGGCAGCCCGCGGCCGGACGGGGCCAGGAACCGGTCGAACGCCGCCGCGACCGCCGGCTGGTCCGGGGCGTACAGCACGTCGCTCACGACCACGCCGTCCGGGCGCGGGTCGTCGCTCGAAGCCCCTCGGGGAGCGCCGCGGCTCGACGTGGTGGTGGTGGTGGTCGTGGTCGTGGTCGTGCGGATGGGGGATCCGCCCGTCGTCCGGCGGCACGGAGCGCCAGGTGGCGTCCCGTCGGCCGACCGCGGTGGATCCGCTGTGCCGACGACCACGCGGTCCGGGGTAGGGGTGGATGCCGCGGGCGCCCGTCCCCGGGCGGATCGGCGGCGCGATCGGTGGGTGCATGCTGCGGGCGCCCGGTCCTCGAACCGGATCGCTGGCGCGACCGGCGAGCCGTAGACCGCGATGGGGGCGTGCGCCGCGCATCTTGGCGTCGAGGGCTCCGGCGGACGCGGGGAGCGCGGCTCCGGACGAGCCATCGGGGGAAGGAGGAGTGCCAGGGCGACCCTCGGTGCCGGCGGGAGTCGGGCGCTCCGGCGGCGTGGACGGCCGTTGGACCCCGATCCGCGGGGGGGCCGCCTACTGCTGCCGCGGGAGGGTCGAAGCGACGGGGACGATCGCACG
>JBEBJW010000365.1:0-6670 GCA_040079715.1 Myxococcota bacterium
GGTGACGAGCGACAGCGCGCCGGCGGCGGCGGCGAGCGGCGGCAACCCGATGGCGAGCAGCGTTCCGGCCGCGACCACGCCGACCCCGGGCGCGACCAGGTTCAGCGGTCGGACCGAGGCGTCGAGTGTGCGGCGGACCCAACCCACGAACCCCTTGTACCTCGACCGGGTCCGGTCAGCCGCGCGTTCCGAACCGACCCGACAGCGCGTCGCCGGCCCGGATCGCGAGCTCGCGCTCGGCCCGCCGGATCCACCGGACCACGTCCGCCTCGGGGGACACGCCGAGCCCGTCGAGGCCGCCGATCGCCGCCGCGAGCGCGTCGCGGGCCGCCCCGACGTCCCCGATCGTCGTCTCGACCAGGCACCGGATCGCCCACCGCCGGACGACCGCGTCGGCCCACGGCCCGCCGGCGGCGGTCTCCGTCGCGTGCGCCGCGTCGACGTGGGCCCGGGCTGCGGTCGCGTCGTCGTCGAGGACCGCCAAGAGCTCGTGCGCCCCGGTCTCGACGTCCCACCACCGGCCGGCGACGCCGTGGTCGAGCGCCGCCTCGGCCGCGCGTCGGGCCACGACCCGGTCTCCGCGGGCCTCGGCGAGCAGCCCGAGCACCAGGTGCGCGTGGGCGACGTTCCGCTCCGGGCGGACGATGGTGTGGATCGCGATCGGCGCGACGAGATCGTACGCGTCGTCGTCCCACCCGCGGGCGAGCCAGACCCGCGCCTGCTCGATCTGCGCGGTGTACAGGGTGTCGAGGCGCCCGACGCGATCGCACAGGGTGATCGCCTCCTCGAGCAGCCGCTCCGCCGCGTCGAGGGCGCCGGCGCGCCGCTCGGTCCGGGCGAACATCATGAACGCCGCGCCCCGGTGGCGCGCCGCGAGCTCGTCCGCCCCGAACACGTCCAGCGCCCGGCGGTACAGGCCGCGGAGGTGGTCCCACGCGAGGGTGCCCTCGGACAGGTGGGCCGCGAGCGCGTAGCTCGCCCCCTCGGTCAGGCGATCGCCGTACCGACGGGCGATCCCGGCGGCGCGGATCAACAGCGGCTCGGCCTCGGCGAACGACGTCGCGTAGTTCGCCCGGGTCTGGAGCCACAGCGCCTGGTGGATCCCCGCGTCCGCCGCGTACGGGGCGGCCGCGGCGAGCTCCCGCTCGGTGCCCGCGACGTCCCCGAGCAGCCGCCGGGTGATCGCGGCGGTGGTCCGGAGCTGGACGACGTCCGGCGGGTCGGCGGCGATCGCGATCCCGCGGTCGAGCGCCGCGAGGGACGGCTCGAGCGCGCCGCCGAGCTGGCCCAGCACCGCCTCGCCGATCGCGAGGGCCACCCGGATCCGGGGCTCGCACGGCAGATCGTCGAGGGCCTGGACCACCGCGAGCCCGTCGCCGATCGGCCCCTCCCGCGCGGCCCGCCACACGAGCGCCGCCGCGCACCGCGCGACCTGGGCGGGGTCGGTGGTGTCACGTCGGGCGAGGACCGCCCGCAGGTCTGCGTCCGCCGCGACCAGCCGCCGACGCAGCGCCGCGTCGAACCGTCCGCGCTCGAGCGGGGCGCGCTCGCCGAGCCGCCCGAACCACGCGGCGTGCCGGCGGAGGGCCTCCGGATCGGCGCCCGCGCGACGGACCCACTCGCGCACGACGGCGTACGGCGCGTAGCTCCCCTCCCCCACCACCCGGATCAGGGCGTGGGCGACCAGCGCGTCGACGTGGTGGAGCGCCGACCCGGCGTCGATCCCGGCCACCGCCGCGAGGTCGTCGAGCGCGAACGGCCCCTCGAGCACGCACGCGTCGCGGAGGACCCGCTGGGCCGCGGGCTCGAGCAGCGACCACGAGTGCTCGACCACCGCCGCCATCGACGCGCCCTCGGCCGAGGCGAGCACCCCGACCGACGCGCGCACCAGCGCGAGCAGCGCCGGCAGGCCGGTCAGGTGGACCCTCGCGGCCGCCAGCTCCAGCGCGAGCGGGAGCGCGTCGACCGCGACCACCAGCGGGCGGATCTGGTCCGGGTCGGCGTCGAACCGCGGATCCCGCAGCCGCGCGCGATCCACGAACAGCGCGATCCCGTCGGGCTCGGACAGCGGACCGAGCGCCACGAGCTGCTCGCCGGCGACCCCGAGCCCGATCCGGCTGGTGGCGAGGACCCGCAGCCGCGGCACCTGGGCGAGCCACGCCCCGACCCGCGCGCCGATCGGCCCGGCCGCACGCTCGCACTCGTCGAGGACCACGGCGACAGCGCCGCGGGCCCCGAGCGCCCGGACCACCACCGCCGGCGTCGCCCCGACGACCCCGAGCGCCCCGGCGACGGCTGCGTCGAGCCCGGCTTCGTCGCGGACCGAGGCGCACGGGACGATCACCGGCGACAGCGTCAGCCGCGGGAGCACCTCGGTCACGAGCCGGGTCTTGCCGGCGCCCGCGGGGCCCCACACCGTGACCAGCCGGGCGCCCCGGTTCACCGCGGCGACCAGGTCGGCGAGCGCTTCTGCGCGCCCGACGAACCGGGTGGACGGCGCGGTCCGGGTGAGCGGCACCGCCTCGTCGAGCCGGAGCCCGCGCCCGTACAGCGCGTGCAGGTGGCGGGGCGCCGAGGGATCGTCCTCGATCTTCGTCCGGAGGCGGCTCGCGGTGTTGTCGATCGTCCGGCTGCGGACGCCCGGGCGGTAGCCCCAGACCTCGACCATCAGCTCGTCGCGCCCGACGACCTCCCCGGCCCGACGCGCGAGGTACTCGAGCAGCTTCACCTCGATCGGGGTGAGCTCGTGGACCTCGGACCCGGCGCGGACCGTGCACGACACCAGGTCCACGATCCGATCCCCGAGTTGGAACTGCTCCACGACCACCCCCGGGTCGAGGTGCGGCGGCTACTCCGCCCACACCTTGACGGTGCGACCGACATCTTCGAGCATCGCCCTGCACAGATCGTAGTCGGGGTGCCGGCCCCAGACCCACGCGTTCCCCATGTACCCGCTCTCGACCGGCTGAGTCCGGCTGCCGACCGGCGGCAGGTGGACCCGGATCAGGAAGTCACCGTACCGGCGCTGGATGTCTTCGACCCCGGAGTATCCGACGATCCGCCCGTCGCGGTTCGGCCGGAGCGCCACCATCCCGGCCGAGAACCGCCGGGTCGGCCGCGGATCGCAGTCCCCGTGGACGATCGCCTTCGCCCACTCGACGTACAGGTCGAACTCGTTCGCCGCGCAGTACAGGTCCCACACCCGGACCCCGGGCGGCCGGGCGCCGATCTCGGAGAAGAACAGGCCCTTCGGACCGTAGAACCACTCCATGTGGGTGGGGGTGGTCTGCAGCTGGAGCGCGGTCAGCACCTTGCGCCCGAACGCCTTGAGCTCGCTGTACCCGCCGGCGTCGATCCGGTTCGTGACCATCACGATCGGCGAGCAGTCGCGGGTGCGCATCGCCTCGAGCACGTTCGGGTAGTAGTGGCAGATCTGCTCGTACACGACCCGCCCGTTGCAGGTGAGGGTGTCCCAGAACCCCTCGTGCCCCGAGATGAATTCCTCCATCTGCATCTTGCGCGACGGCGACATCCCGGACTCGCGGATCGCCTGGAGCAGCGACGCGAGATCGTCCGCGCGCCACGTGCCGGCGGCGCCGGCGGCCGCGAGCGGCTTGAGGATCACCGGGAACGACACGCGGTCGACGAACGCCTTGGCCTCCTCGATCGTGCCGACCTCGGCGCTCTGCGCGCACCGCACGCCGTGCGCCGCGAGGAACTGCTTCATCTTGTACTTGTCGCGCACGAGGGTGGTCTGTTCGATCGACATCCCGGGGATCCCGGTGATCTGCCGGACCTCGGCCGCCGGCAGCATCAGCGCCTCGACCGTGCTCTCGAGCTTGTGGACCCACGGGCCCCGGGCCTGGATCGCGCGAACCGCCTGGGTGATCGCCTCGACGCTCGCGGTGCTGGCGACCTGCTCGTAGCCGTACATCCAGGACTGGAGCTCGGAATCGTACGACTGGAGCGGTGCGGTGCCGATGCCCGTGACCAGCGCGCCCACCTGCCGGAGCGCGCGCACGAAGTCTCGCTGGTTCGCCGGGAACCCCGGCTCGAGGAAGATGACGTGAATCGGCATGGCCGAACCCCCGGGAGTGGATGCCCCGTGTATCCGCTCGCGCACCGGATTGCCTCGACGGCCTGCGTCCGGTAACGTTCGGACGAACCCGTCGAGCCGCTCCCGGAGGGGTGGTGCCGCACCAGCCGAACGACCCGAAACACCCTGTCTCCCCGTCACCGCACACCTCGCTCGAAGAGGGGCTGCGCGCGACCAGTCCGTCCTCGCTCAGCGAGGATCGCCAGAACCTGGCCGACACGATGGCCGTGACGCCCCCGCCCGAGCCCCGGGCGGAGCCGCCGCGTGGGACGGCCGGAGCGGCGCGCCCCCCGGCACCCGCTGTCCCGAGTGGGGGTGCGGACGACGACCCGTCGCCGGTCACCGCGACGGACCGGTACGAGGCGCCGTACGATCTCGTGTCGCCGAACGAGTCGGTGCTGGTCACCCCGACCAAGAACACCCAGTCCGACGGGTGGTACCTCCAGACCGGGGCGGTCCCGCCGCGGGTCGACACCGAGCTCGGCGCCAGCCGTCACCCCCCCGCGGGCGAGTCGCAGTCGGGCCTGGCGCCGTCCGCCTCGACGAACCTCGTCCCGTACGTGGCCGGGGGCGCTGCCGTGGTCGCGGTGCTCGCGGTGGTGCTGTACCTGATGTTCGGCTGATCGCCGCTCCGGCGGGATGCGGTCACCAGGCGGTCACCAGGCCTGGGCGGTCACTGGCGCCGGGACCGTCCCTTCCGGGCGACCAGCGCCACGACCAGCGTCCCGAGCGCGCCCGCAGCGCCGCCGGGTCCGGTCGCGCAGGCCCCGCCCACCAGCCGGAAGCTGCACCGGGTGACGACCACCGCCGGATCGCTGTCGTCGCAGTCGCCGTCCGCGACGGGCCCCACGCCAGGGTCGGCGCACCCGAGGTCCCCGACGGCCCCGATCGCGGCCCGCAGGCTGGTCACCCCGTCGTCGTCGGCGTCGACGTAGCACAGCTCGGCGCCGTCGCAGTCGCGATCGACGCCGTCCCCCGCCGCCTCCCCCGCGAGCGGGTGGATCTCCGGCGCGACGTCGTCGCAGTCGCCGCCCTGGGGGACCGCGCGGGTCGGGCAGCTCCCGCCGATCGGGATCGCGGTCAGCGCGCCGCCCCACCCGTCGCCGTCGCCGTCGACGAAGCACGCGTCGAGACCGTCGCAGTCCTGGTCGGCGCCGTCGAGGCCGATCTCCGGGAGCCCGGTGCCGACGGACGGGTCGTCCGGACCGCAGTCCCACATCGCCGGGACCCCGTCGGCGTCGTCGTCGGCGCACCACGGGCCGCAGTCGTCGGTGGTCAGCGCGCCGATCGCGTCCTCGTCCGGCCAGGCGGCGAACGGAGCGTTCGCCGGGTCCCGGGGGTCGACCGTCACGCTCGACCCGCACGCGCCGGGCACGTACACCGCCGACGCCGGCACCGGGGGCGTGTCGAGCGCGAGATCGTCGGCGCCGAGGACCACGCCGGGCACGTCGGCCCGGATCGCCGATCGCGCGAGGTCGAGCGCTCCGGCGGCGCCGAGATCGATCGCCGCGACCTGGGACACGAGACCGGTCCGCTGGACGATCAGCGTGTGGTCGAGGGTGGTCTTGCCCGACTGCACCGCCAGCGCCCGGCCGCGCTCACGGGCCCAGTTCCCGTACAGGGTGGCGTGGGTGATGGCGCCCACCGGGGCGTCCCACGCGATCCCGCCGCCGATCCGGGCGTGGTTGCCGGACAGCACCGCGTGGTCGATCGTGCACGGCGCGGTCTGGGACGGATCCCCGCCGCACCCGCCGCGCACCGACACCGCGCCGCCGATCCCGCCCTGGTTGCCGCAGAACCACGACCGGGACACCGCGAACGACGCCACGTCGACCAGCGACAACGCGCCCGGGCTGATCCCGTACGCCCACCGACCATTGTCGACCGCGACCAGCCCGTCGATCGTGACCGTGGAGGCGTCGGTGATCTCCAGCGCGGTCGGGGCGTTGAACGCGAACCGCGCGTCGACGATCGTGACGGTGTCCGCGTGGATCGCCATCGAGGCCGAGGCGACGATCGTGCCGGTGAGCTCGGTGCCCACGAGCTCGACCACCGACGCGTCGATCGTGACGCTCGCGCGATCGGCGGTCGGCCACCCGTCGATCATCGTGACCCGATCGAGCACCACGCGCTGCCCGGTCGCCCAGAGCTGGGCGTCGACGAGGTTCGCGTCGAGGGTGAGCGTCCGGAGCGTGAGCGAGCGGGTGGCGGTCAGGAGGGGGAACCCGCCGCCCGAGGTCAACGGCAGCCGCAGCCGGGCGTCGTCGGTCCCGATCAGCTCCACCACGTGGTCCACGGTGAACGGGCCCGGGTGCACGCCGCCGTGGATCTCGATCACGTCGAACGCGGGATCGGCGAGCGCGGCGCCGAGGTCGGCGAACGGGCAGTCGGGGCCCACACAGGTCGGCTCGGCATGGGCAGCACCGACGAACCACATCCGGGCACTCCGCGCCGACCTGTATAGCCCGGTTGCGCGCGCCCCACCGGACGACTACCCACATCGGATGGGTGACCCGGGTTCGGACGCGGCGGGGCGGCTGGCGGAGGTGCGGGCGGCGATCGCCGCGGCGGCGG
>JBEBJW010000366.1:0-6663 GCA_040079715.1 Myxococcota bacterium
CGCGTACTTCCACGGGATGACCGGCGAGGCGACGGTCCGGGTCCGGTCGGAGCCGGTGGTGGTGGCGCTGATCCCGGGGCTGCGCCGGGCGTGGGGGTGGTGGTGATCGCGTCGCTCGACCAGCTGCTGGCGCGGTTCCCGGCCCTCGGACGGCTCGGGGGCGCGGCGCGGGGCGCGGTCCCGGACGTCCGACAGGCGGCGGTCGCGGACTGCGGCGCGGCCTGCCTGACCGCGGTGCTCCGGTTCCACGGCCGCGACGTGTCGCTCGAGGAGGTCCGGGACGTGCTCGGGGCCGGCCGCGACGGGACGTCGGCCCTCGCGCTGCTCGAGGGCGGCGCGTGGTTCGGGCTGCGCGGCCGCGGGATCAAGGTCGAGGACGTGGAGGACCTCCAGTACGTCGAGCGGGGCGCGATCCTCCACTGGCAGCTCGACCACTTCGTGGTCCTCGACCGGGTCGACCGGCGCGGGATCTCGGTGATGGACCCGGGGATCGGCCGCCTGACGCTGTCGTACGCCGCGGTCCGCGAGGCGTTCTCCGGGGTGGTGGTCGAGCTCGCGCCCGGGGAGGGGTTCGATCGGAGCCGGACCCGCCGCGACCCGCTGTGGGGCTTCGTCCGCGCGACCCTCGCCGACGGCCGCGCCTGGCGGCGGATCGCGGTGGTCAGCGGGCTGCTCCAGGCGCTCGCGCTCGCCGTGCCGGTGCTGGTCGGGCTGGTGGTCGATCGGGTCGTGCCGGTCCGAGACGTACCGCTGATGGGCCTCGTCGCCGGCGGGATCGTCGCGGTGGTGGCGTTCCAGCTGCTCGCGGCGCTGGTCCGCGGTCACCTGCTGCTCGAGACGCGGGTCCACCTCGACGCCCGGCTGACGCTCGGGTTCGTCGACCACCTGGTGAACCTCCCGTACGCGTTCTTCGAGACCCGGAGCGAGGGCGACCTGCTGATGCGGGTGAACAGCGCGTCGACCCTCCGCGAGATCCTGACGTCCGGGCTCCTGTCGGCGGTGATCGACGGGATGATGGTCGCGGCCACGCTCGTCGCGCTGGTGATCGTCAGCCCGACCCTGGCGGCGGTCGCGGTCGGCCTCGGGGCGGTCCAGGTGGCGCTGCTGGTCGGGATGTGGGGCCGCCAGCACGAGCTGATGGCGGAGACGCTCCACCGCGAGTCGCTGGCCCAGGGGTTCCAGCTCGAGATGCTCCGCGGGATGGAGACCCTCAAGGCGATGGGGCTCGAGCGGCGGGCGGCGACCCGGTGGTCGAACCTGTTCGTCGACGTGCTCCAGGTCAACGTCCGGAAGGGCGAGCTGACGGTCCGGTTCGAGGCGTTCGCGGCGGCGGCCCGGTTCGGCGCTCCGCTGGTGGTGCTGTGGGTCGGGGCGTGGCTCGTCCTCGGCGGGTCGCTGTCGCTCGGCGAGATGCTGTCGGCGAACGCGATCGCGGCGGCGTTGTTGGCCCCGCTGGCCACGCTGGTCGACACCGGCCGGCAGGTCCAGCTGTTCGCGAGCTACTACGACCGGATGCGCGACGTGCTCGCGGCCGAGCCGGAGCGCGGCGGCGACGGCACGATCGCGATCGGCCCGCTGACCGGCGCGATCTCGCTCGACCGGGTGTCGTTCCGGTACGGGCGCGGCTCGGCCCCGGTGATCGACGGGCTGTCGCTCGAGGTGCGCCCGGGCGAGCTGGTCGCGATCGTCGGCCGGTCCGGCTCCGGGAAGTCGACGCTCGCGCGGCTGATCCTCGGGCTGGTCACCCCGTCGGACGGGCGGGTGGCGATCGACGGGGTCGATCTGGCGCGGATCGACCTCGGCTCGGTCCGCCGGCAGGTCGGGCTGGTCGGCCAGTCGCCGGCGATGTTCGGCCAGACGATCCGGGAGAACCTCCAGCTCGCCGCGCCGGACGCCCCGTTCGACGCGCTGGTCGCCGCGACCACCCGGGCCGCGGTCCACGACGACATCGCCGAGATGCCGCTCGGGTACGACACGCCGCTCGCGAACGGCGGGGCGTCGCTGTCGGGCGGGCAGCGGCAGCGGCTGGCGCTCGCCCGGGCGCTGGTCCGCGACCCGGCGATCCTGGTGCTGGACGAGGCGACGAGCGCGCTCGACGCCGTGACCGAGGCGGCGGTCCACCGCGAGCTCGAGGCGCTGGCGTGCACCCGGGTGGTGATCGCCCACCGCCTGTCGACGGTGATGCGGGCGGACCGGATCGTGGTCCTCGACCGCGGGACGATCGCCGAGCAGGGGACCCACGCCGAGCTCCTCGCGGCCGACGGGGTGTACGCCGAGCTCGTCGCCGCTCAGCTCGGGTGAGGCGCCGGCTCCGGTCCGCGCGGTCCGAGGCGCGGTGCCGCGCGAGCGCGTGCGCGCGCATCGATCCGGAGCTCGAACCCGGCGTTCATCCGTTCCTCCCGACGGCACGGACCGTGCTCGGTCGGCGGGTCGGAGGTCGCGATGATGCGGTTCGTCCTGCTGGGCAGCGTGATCGGGTGTGGCGAGGAGGTCGGGTCGGCGCCCGAGCTCCCAGGCGACGCTGAGCTGCCGCTCGCGCCGGTGGTCGAGCTCGCCGAGGGGCAGGCGATCCTGCCGTCGCGCACGTTCGCGCTCGCGGACGGGAGCTCGGTGTCGTTCTACCTGTCCGACGACGGCAGCGTCGGGGTCCGCGGCGAGGGGGACGCCGCCGCGACGGTGCTGCCGGAGATCGTGGCCGAGACCGGGGACGCGCCGGCGGAGCTGTGGTGGGCGGTGTCTCCGCCCGGGACCCCGGTGCCGGAGGCGCTGCTCGCGCTGCACGACGAGCAGGTCGCGAGCGGCGAGCGCCGGCCGTTCGACGACGTGTCGATCGAGGTCGGCCAGGGATGGGCCACCGCCCTGACGACCCCGCGGTACGCGCCGTGCGTGAACAGCACGTTCTCCGCCGCGCACTGCCTGCCGAACGCGCCGTACAACCACGGTGGGTGCAACCTCGACTCGGACTGGGACGCGTCGTGGACCACCGCCGCGATCCTGCGGTACCACGCGGCGATGTGCCTCGACACCGGCACCGTCGACGACGCGCTGACCTACTCGGAGTACGTCGGCAGCTCCTGCACGGTGTTTCGGATCTACAGCGAGATCTGGGGGCCACTGCTCGGCGGATCGCCGTACACCGCGAACAGCTACCTGTACTGGATCTGGGTCGCGCCCGCCGGCGGGAACCGTCGCAGCTGGACCCACAGCGCGTGGAACGTCGGCGGCTCCGACAACCTCGACTGGGCGTTCATGCAGATCATCCCCGGCACCTGCCTGTGACCCGAGCCGTCGGCGCGTAGCGGGTCGGGACGGCGTGCGCGGCGCGGCCGAGATATCGGGCGCCGTGGACGATCCGTACGCGATCCTCGGCGTCGGTCCCGACGCGTCGCCGGACGAGATCAAGCGCGCGTACCGCCGGCGGGCCCAGGAGTGGCACCCGGACAAGAACCCGGCCCCCGACGCCGCGGACCGGTTCAAGCAGATCGCGGCGGCGTTCGAGGCCCTGTCGAACCCGGGCCGCCGCCGGTCGGTCGACGCGCGCCGCGGGGCCGGTCGGTCCGAGATCCCGACCGAGTTCCTCGACGATCTCGCGTCGGCGGTCGAGCGGGCCCAGACGTGGATCGAGGGGGTGGTGGTCCCGCACTACGCGTCCCGGTTCCGCGGGGTCGGGGCCGAGATGGCGGCGCGGTGGATCCGCGATCTGCCGACGCTCGGCGATCCGATGGCGTTCTCGGCGACCAGCACGTGGCGCGGTCGGCGGCGCGCCCGGCAGTGGCTGGCGTCGGTCCAGGTCCGGTTCGAGCCCGACCCGTGGCAGGCCTCGACGATCCACCTCGGCCGGCGCGGGTTCGTGATCGGCCTGTCCCCGATCGCCCTGTGGACCGCGGGGTTCGGCGCCGCGGGGTCGGCGGCGATCGACGACGCGGTGCTCCGGCTGCTGGTCACCCGGTACGCCCAGGGCTTCGGCTACCGGCGGTTCGTCGCGCCGTCGTCGGACGCCGGGTGGGACGCGGCGGTGGTCGCGGCCCGGGCGGTCGACGATCGGGTGGTCCGGTCGGAGGTCGGTTGGCGGGTCGTGTGGGGGCTGGCCCTCGCGCTGGCCGCGTTCCTCCTGTACAACGGGTGGGTCGAGCGATGAGCGACGATCGGCGGGTCCGGGTCCTGTTCTGCGACGCGTGCGGCGCGCCCCTGGACGCCCGCGCGTGGGACGCGTTCGTCCTGTGCCGGTACTGCGCGGCCACCAACGCGGTCGGCGCCCCGTCGCCTGGCCTCGCCGTGGGGGGGCCCCACCCTGGCCAGACCGGCGACGACGGCCGGCCCCGGGTCGCGGTCGGCGGACGGACCTACGTGATCGACGGCCTGCTCGCCCACGGCGACGGGTGCGACGTGTTCCGCGGCCGGTGGGCGATGCGGCTCGGCGAGCTCGTGGTGATCAAGGTCGTCCGGGCGCTGCGCGACACCGATCGCCTCCGCGCCGAAGGGACCGCCCTCGACGCCCTCCGCCGCGCGACCGACGCCAGCACCGCGCCTGCCGCAGCCGATCGCGGTCGGGCCGCTCCGGGGCCCCGCCGGCACGCCGGAGCGGCTGATCGCGGTGTACGGCTGGCACAGCGGGTTCGTCCACACCCTGCACGACGTGGAGGTCGCCCACCCGGGCGGGGTGGACCCGCGGATCGCGGTGTGGGTGCTCCGGCGGCTGCTCGAGCTGCTCGGGCTGATCCACCGCGCCGGGTGGGTCCACGGCGCGGTGGTCCCGCCCCACGTCCTGGTCCACCCCCGCGATCACGGCGCGATGCTGGTCGGGTTCGGCGGCGCGGCCCGGATCGGCAACCCGCGCCCGCCGATCGGCCGCCGGTGGACCGACTGGGTCGACGGCCCGGTGGCATCGCCCGCGACCGACCTCGGGCAGGCCGCCCGGTGCGCCCGCGGTCTCGCGTCGGGGGGGTTCGCGGACCCGGTGGCGGCGCTGGTCGACGGGCTCGCCGCCGGGCGGTTCGGCGGGTCGGCGTGGGACGCGGCCGAAGCGCTCCGGCAGGCGTCGCGCGCGGCGTACGGTCCGGCGGCGTACAATCCGCTCGTGATGCCCGGTTGGCCGGCGTCCGGTCGATAGGAGCGAGGAACCATGGGATACGGTAGCTACAGCCACGACGCGCACGTCGCGATGACCAGCGCCCGCGCGCAGGCCCCGCACGAGGTGTTCACCCAGCGCCGGTGCCACGAGCTGATGGATCCACTCGGGGTGCGGTTCCGGGAGAGCCTCGACAGCGAGTCGCACCCGAGCTCGCTCGGGATCGTGTTCGCGCTCGACGTGTCCGGGTCGATGGGCGAGATCCCGAAGGCGCTCGCGACGAAGACCCTGCCCGCGTTCATGAAGACGATGCTCGAGGCCGGCGTCACCGACCCCCAGATCCTGTTCATGGGTGTCGGGTGCGCGATCGGCGACGCGGCGCCGCTCCAGGTCGGCCAGTTCGAGTCGACCGAACGGCTGATGGACCAGTGGCTGACCTGGCTGTACCTCGAGGGCGGCGGCGGCGGCGGCAACGAATCGTACGAGCTCGCCATGTACTTCGCGGCCCGCCACACGAAGCTCGACTGCTTCGACAAGCGCGGACGCCGCGGGTACCTGTTCATCACCGGCGACGAACCGCCCAACCCGGCGGTCAGCCGCGGCCAGGTCAAGCGGCTGATCGGCGACGACCTGCCCGACGACCTGCCGATCGCGCAGGTGATCGCCGAGACCCAGCAGCGGTACGAGCCGTTCTACCTGATCCCGGACCCCGGTCGGGCGGGGATCGAGCGCCAGTGGCGGGATCTGCTGGGGGACCGGGTGGTCACGATGGAGACCCCGGACGACACCGGGTACGTCGCCGCCGGCCTCGTCGCCCTGCTCGAGGGATACGCGGGCAGCCTCGGCGCGCTGGTCGACCGGTACACCGCCGCGGGGCTCGCGTCGGGCCGGGCGACCGGGATCGCGAAGGCGCTGACGCCGTTCGCGGCGAGCATCGGGCGCGACGGCGCGGCGGAGCCGGCGCTCGGGCGGGCCACCCTCCCGACCGGCGACGGTCCGTCGGGGTACGACCGCTGACCCGAGCCGCGTGGGCGGTCGTCGACCTCGGGTTCGGCGACGCGGGGAAGGGGACCACCACCGACTACCTGGTCCGGGCGCACGACGCGCGGCTGGTGGTCCGGTTCAACGGCGGCGCCCAGGCCGGCCACACCGTGGTCCTCGCCGATGGCCGCCACCACACGTTCGCCCAGCTCGGCGCCGGGACGTTCGTCGCGGGGGTCGGCACCCACCTCGGACCGGCGTTCGCGCTCGATCCGGGCGCGCTGCGGGTCGAGGCCCGGGCGCTCGCCGGGCTCGGGGTGACCGACGCGCTGGCCCGGACCACCATCGACCGACGCGCCCGGGTGATCACGCCGTTCCACCGGGCGGCGTGCCGGATCCGGGAGCGGGCCCGCGGCGACGACGCCCACGGGACCACCGGGGTCGGGGTCGGGGAGGCGGTGTCCGACGCGCTCGCAGGCCACGACGACGTGTTCGTCGCCTGGCGCGAGGGCTGGCTCACCTACTCGACCGGACCGTGCATCCCCGAGCGCGGACCGGGCGAGCTGTTCCTCGGCGGCGCGAGCGGGACGAGCGCGCCCGCGCTGTGGGAGCTC
>JBEBJW010000367.1:0-6654 GCA_040079715.1 Myxococcota bacterium
ACCCGGACGGCCCCGGGACCGCGATCGCGTCGTTGTCCCCGTCGAGCGCGTACCCGCGCCCCACCACCCCGTCCTCGACCGCGGTCGCGTCGTCCAACGGGTCACCGATCAGGCCGAGGGCGCTGTCTGCGAGGCGCTCGAGGTGAAACACCGCGTCGAACCCTCGCCAGACGGCCGGTGGGTCGCTCGCCTGCTCGGCAGCGGGGTTGTCGTAGTACATCCACACCACGTCGGTGGTGGACCGCGCGTCGATCCGCGGCACCCGCACCCACCACCGGCTGACCCCGCCGACGGTCGCGCCGTCCCGCTCCGCCGGCAGGACGGTGACCCCGTCGGCGTCGACGAACCGGATCTCGTCCGGGTCGTACCGAGCGTGATCGAAGTTCACCCCGTCGCGGAGCACGACCAGCACCGGCAGGTCGACGACGTCGTCGATCGCAGCATCGTTGTCGAAGCTCAGGCGGGAGCGCTCGGTCCACCCGGCATCCCACCACGGATCCGCCCCCAGCGCAGCCTGAGCCCACCACCACATCGGCTGCATCCTACCGCTGATGGGGGTTCGGTGGCAGCCCCTTTCTCCGGCTGGACGCCGAGGCACGACATACGTTAATAACAATGCAAGTCGTCGGTATGGAGTTGCGATGGCCAGCGTAATCGAGTCCGGAATCGAAGGTCTCGACGATATCCTGGGCGGTGGGTTTCCAACACGCCGGATGTACCTGATCCAGGGCGATCCGGGTGTAGGCAAGACGACCCTGGCGCTGCAGCTGCTGATGGAGGGCCGCACGGCCGGAGAGCGGGTCCTGTACGTCACCCTGTCCGAGTCTCCGGAGGAGATCGCGGCGATCGCCCTCTCCCACGGCTGGGACCTGTCCGACATCGATCTATACGAGGTGATCCCGAGCGACGCCGATGACCTGCTCGGCGACGAGAACACCCTGTACGTGCCGGGCGAGGTCGAGCTCGGCGAGCGGATGCGCGGGGTGCTCGACGAGATCGACCGGGTGCGCCCGAAGCGGGTGGTGATCGACTCGTGCTCCGAGCTCCGACTGCTCGCCGAGACCGCCCTCCGGTTCCGTCGCCAGATCCTGGCGTTGAAGCAACACATCGTGCGCCACGACTGCACGGCGTTCCTGCTCGAGAACCCGCTCACGCCCACCGGCGACATCCTGCTCCAGAGCCTGGTCCACGGGGTGATCCACCTCGAGCAGCGATCGCCGGAGTACGGGTCGGAGCGGCGCCGGCTGCGGATCGTCAAGCTGCGCGAGGTCAGGTTCCTCGGCGGGAACCACGACTTCAAGATCCGACGGGGCGGGCTCGAGGTGTACCCGCGCCTCGTCGCCGCCGAGCACCACGCGGTGTACGAGCGCGGACAGCTCGCCAGCGGGGTCGAGGGCCTGGACGCGATGCTGCGCGGGGGGCTCGACCGGGGCACGGCCTGGCTGTTCCTCGGACCGGCGGGCACCGGAAAGTCGGCGGTCGCGACGCGGTACGTGGTCGCCGCCGCCCAGCGGGGCGAGCGCTCCGCGATGTTCGCGTTCGACGAGGGCACGGCCACGTTGCTCGACCGGTCCCGGGTGCTCGGGATGGACCTCGCGCCGCTGATCGACGACGGCCGGGTCGAGGTCCACCAGATCGACCCGGCCGAGCTGTCGCCGGGCGAGTTCGTGCTGAAGGTCCGGACCGCAGTCGAGGACCACGGGGTGCGGCTGATCGTGATCGACAGCCTCAACGGGTACATCCACGCGATGCCGGAGGAGGACTCGCTGGTGATCCAGCTCCACGAGCTGGTGACGTACCTCCGCCAGCGCGGGGTGGTGGTGGTGATGGTGGTCGCGCAGCACGGCCTCGTCGGGCGCACGATGACGACCCCGATCGACGCGAGCTACCTGGCGGACGGCGTGATCCTGTTCCGGTACTTCGAGGCGGAGGGCCGTGTACGCAAGGCACTGTCGGTGATGAAGCGCCGCGCCGGGATCCACGACGACACGATCCGGGCGTTCACCCTCGGTTCGGACGGCCTCCACGTCGGGGCGGCCCTCGACCAGTTCTCCGGCGTGTTGACCGGGGTGCCCAGCCACAGCCGGACGCTCCGGCTCGATTCGGACGTGACCGATGGGTGAGCCGACGTTCGACGACCGGTTCCTGGTCCTCGCCCCGACCGGCCGCGACGGAGCGCTGACCTGCGCCCTGCTCGAACGCGCCGCGCTGTGGGCCGTCGCGTGCGCGTCCGTCAATGCGATGTGCACCGAGGCCGAGCGCGGCGTCGCGGCGCTGGTCCTGACCGACGAGGCGCTCACCCCCGCCGGGGTCCAGCTGCTCGCGGGGATGGTCGCGCGCCAGGAGGCGTGGTCGGACCTGCCGATCCTCCTGTTCACCGGGGATCGCGCGACGGTGATGGCGCGCAGCCCGACGATGCAGCTGCTGTCGCCGCTCGGCAACGTGACCCTGTTCGACCGCCCGATCCGCCCGATCACGATGGTCAGCGCGGCCCGGTCGGTGCTCCGGGCCCGCCGGCGGCAGTACGCGGCGCGCGACGCCCTGGCGCGGGAGCGGGCGGCGGTCCGGCAGCGCGACGAGTTCCTGGCGATGCTCGGCCACGAGATCCGCAACCCCCTGAGCGGGATCACCCTCGCGGCCGAGCTCCTGTGCCGCCAGCAGATCGGCGAGCCGTACGCCGGGCGGATCCGCCGCCAGGCGCGGCACCTCGCCCGGCTGGTGGACGATCTGCTCGACGTGTCGCGCGTCAGCTCCGGCAAGCTCGAGCTCCGGCGAGGGCTGGTGCCGCTCGACGAGCTCGTGCTCCGGTGCGTCGAGTCGGCGCGGGCGGTGGCCGACGCGCGGCGGATGACGCTGACGGTCGAGGTGCTCCCGCTGGTGATCGACGGGGACCCCGTCCGGCTCGAGCAGGTGTTCGGGAACCTGATCACCAACGCGCTGAAGTACACGGGCGAGGGCGGCCACGTCCACGTCCGGATGCAGCTCGAGGACAGCGGCGTCGCGGTGTCGGTCCGCGACGACGGGGCGGGGCTCGAGCCCGAGATGCTCCGCCGGGTGTTCGAGCCGTTCGTCCAGGGCCGGCACACCCTCGACCGGTCCGACGGCGGGCTCGGGATCGGCCTCACCCTGGTGGAGGCGCTGGTCGAGCTCCACGGCGGGACGGTCGACGCGGTCAGCCCGGGGATCGGCGCCGGGTCCGAGTTCACCGTCCACCTGCCGCGGGAGGTCGACGCCGCGACGCTCGCCGACGAGCCGTCCGCCACCGGCGAGGTCCTCCGGCCGCTCCGGGTGGTCGTGATCGAGGACAACGACGACAACCGCGAGCTGCTCCGGCTGCTGATCGAGGGCCTGGGCCACGCGGTCGAGGTCGCCGGCGACGGGCCGAGCGGCGTGTCGACCGTCCTGACCGTCGCTCCGGACGTCGCCCTGGTGGACATCGGGCTGCCGGGACTCGACGGGTACGGGGTCGCCCGCGCGGTCCGCGCCCGCGGGAGCCGGTCGATGCTGATCGCGATCACCGGGTACGGCCAGCCGGAGGACCGCGAGCGGGCCCTCGCCGCCGGGTTCGACGACCACTTCACCAAGCCGGTCGATCCCCGCCAGATCGAGTCCCTCCTCCGGCGTCGGACCGCGGCGTGACCCTCGTGCGAACCGGCGTTAGTCGACTCGAGCACCGATCGGTCGGGGCTCCTGGGGGGATCGATGACCTGCGCCGGGTGCGGTGGAGTCGTGACCGACGACGCCCGGTTCTGCCCGGGCTGCGGGACGGCGGTACCCCCGGAGACCCCGGCGGCGATCGACGCGTACCGGTCGGCGCTCGCGACCCTCGCCGGGCGGGTGGGCGAGGCCTGGGCCGACGACGAGCTGCGGTCGCTCCGGGTCGAGCTCGCGGTCCGCGAGGGAACCCACGCCCGCCTGCTGGCCGAGCTCGCGCCCCGGGTGACGGCGCCGATCTCCGCCGAGGTCGACGCCCGCTCGATCCGCGACTTTCGGGCGGGCGAGCAGTGCCTGCTGCGGTTCCGGGTCGCGAACGAGGGCCCCCGGCCGATCGCGACGATCGAGCTCCGGGTCGCCACCGGCGGAGAGGCGCTCCGGGCGGTGTCGGACGGGGTGGTCGCGCCGGGCGAGCACGCGGTGCTGTCGGTGTGGTTCCGCCCGCCGATCGCCGGTCACCACCGCGCCGAGGTCGGGATCGACCTCGTGTCGCTCCGCGGCGGGCGCGATCGGTGGCGGCTCGACGAGATCCCGTACCTCGTGGCCGCCCCGACCCTCGCCCAGCAGATCCACATCGACGCGCGGTCGCAGCGGGTCGGGATCTTCGAGAACATCGGCGGCGCCGCGAAGGGGGGGCTGGTCGGCGAGGCCGAGTGGCGCCGGGTCGAGGTCCGCACGGCTGCGCCCGCCCCGGTCGAGGCCGCAGCCTCCGGCGGCGCGGTGGGCACCACCGGGGTCGGGGTGGTGCTCGAGGCCGGCGATCCCGCGCTGGTCGCGCTCGGCGACCTGACGGGCCGCCTGGTCGACGTCGAACGGGCGGTCGGCGCGGTCCTCCGGCCCGGGGATCGGCTCCAGGTGACGGTCCTCGGCCACGACGCCCATGGGCGACCGCTGCTGTCGGCCCGCGCCGGCGCCGCCGAGCTCTCCGCGCCCCCTGGCTCGGACGGGGTGATCGGCCCGGACGACGACCTCGCCGCCGCCCTCCGCGCCGCCGTCCCCGGTTCGACCCTCCGGCTGTCCGGAACCCACCGCGGTCCGGTGGTCCTCGATCGACCGGTCGAGCTGGTCGGCGGGGTGATCACCGGCGAGACCGGCCCGGTGGTCCGGATCGCAGCCGACGTGGTGCTGCGCGACGTGGTGGTCCGCGGCGACGCCCCCGCCGGCGCGTACGCCGCCGACGGGATCGAGGTCCGGTCCGGGCGGGTCGTGCTCGACGGGTGCACCGTGTCCGCCGACGCCCCCGGGAACCTCGTCCCCGGCCGAGCGGTCGCCGTGTCCGGATCCGCGACGGTCGAGCTCCGCGGGTGCACCCTCCAGGGCTCCGGGATCGGCGTGGCGGTCGACGTGTCGTGGAGCGGGTTCGCGACCGACACCGCCCGCGGCGCGCGGGTCCGGGTCGTCGACTGCGAGCTCGCCGGGGTCGCGACCGGGGTGGCGATCGCCGGGGCGGACCGCGAGGTCCGGATCGTCCGGAGCCGGTTCGCCGGGGTCGAGGCCGCGGGGCGGGTCGGGCGCGGGGCGACCTGCGGAGTCGAGGACTGCGCCGTCCCGCAGCGGCTGTGGGTCGCCGAGGCCGGCGCGAACCTGATCGTGAGGGGGAAGACACCGTGAACTGCACCTCGTGTGGAGCGGCGAACGGCGCCGCGGACAAGTTCTGCCACCAGTGCGGCGCTCGCCTCGCCGCGATCCCGACCTGCCGGTCGTGCGGGAGCGCGCTCGCCGCGGGGTCGAAGTTCTGCACCACCTGCGGGACCGCGGCCTCGCCTGCGCCGGAGATCCCGCAGGGCCCCGGCTACGTGGTCGACGGCGAGTGGCACCGCGCCCCCGGCGAGTTCGTCCGACGCGTCCCGGGGGACGCGCTGCGCTCCGCGTTCGGCGCGACGGTCGGCGGGGTCGACTGGGGCGCGTTCCTCCGCGGGACCGCGGCGGGCAAGCTGATCGACGCGCTGCTGTCCCGGTCGATCCGCGTCCCGATGGGGTCGGTCGGGGTGGTCACCCGCGACGGCAAGGTGGTCAAGGTGCTGCCGCCTGGCGACCAGACCACCCCCGGGCTGCTCCGGGACCTCGTCGACGCCGACCTGAAGACCGCCGCAGCGTCGGCGATCGACAAGCTGCTCGGGGCCGAGCGGTTCGCGCTGTACCTCGTCGATCGGCGCCCGATCCCGCTGTCGTTCACCGCCGATCTGCCGACCGCGACCGGCACCCGGACGATCCAGGCGACCACCCTCGTGTCGGTCGGGGCGTCGCCGGACGCGCTCGGGGCGTTCCTCGGCGACGTGGTGGCCGACCGGGACACGCTGTCGGCCGAGGACGTGTACCTGCGGTTCCGGTCGGAGATCGAGCGGGCGGTCACCGACGCGCTGCGGGCGCGCCCCGGCTCGTCCGGCGGGGGAGACCTCGCCGCGGCGGAGAAGACGGCCCGCGACGCGCTGCGGGCGCGGTTCGCCGCCCGGACCGGCCTCGGGTTCGACCTCGTGCTCGCGCCGCGCCACACGGTCCACCGGATGGATCTGGTGCTCGGGGGCGGAGAAGCGACCGTCGCCGCCTGCCCGTCGTGCAAGGCGCCGATCGGAGCGGGCCAGAAGTTCTGCACCCGGTGCGGCGCGACCCAGCCGGCGTCGGCGGTCCCGGACGGGCTGTACACGTCGGACGGAGCGTCGATCGAGCTCGATCTGGCGCTGTCGGTCCAGGGCGAGGCGTCGCCGAAGCCCCCGGCCGGGGTCCTCCGCTCGGCGGCGGCGCGCCACCTCCGCGAGCGGCCGTGGACCGCGGTGAACACCCCGGACGGCCAGCGGGCGCTCGAGCAGGCGCTGGCCGACGCGGGCGGCGACGCGCTCGCTGCGCTCGGGTTCCGGCTGCTGGCGCTCGAGCTGGTCGACGTGCGGGCCGCGGGCGACCAGTGGTCGCTCGGGGCGCGGGCGGCGATCGAGCAGGCCAAGG
>JBEBJW010000368.1:0-6646 GCA_040079715.1 Myxococcota bacterium
CCGCAGCTCGGCGATCGACAGGGCGTGGATCCCGCCGGGGCGCGTCCGGCGGGCGCAGACCTCGAGCGCGAGGCGGCTCTTGCCGACCCCGCCCGGCCCGACCAGGGTCACGAGGCCCGGGCCGGCGTCCACCAGGCCGCCGACCGCCGCGAGCTCCGTCGCTCGACCGAAGAACGGATCGTGGACCCACGGCAGCGCGGCGCCCGCGGTGGGGCCGGTCGGTCGGTCGCCGCCGAGGACGATCACCCCGGGTCCGTGGTCCACCGGGTCCGCGCCCGACGCCCGGAGCGCGGGGGCGAGGCCCGGGTCGGCGACGATCGCGCCCGGCGGACACCGCGTGACCAGATCGAGCAGGCGGTGGACCGGCGGCCCCTCGCACGCGACCCGACCGGTGACCGGGTCGGTCCACACCGCGGGCCGGCCCTGGTGGATCGCGGCCACGAGCGAGCCTCGACGCTCCGGGTCGGACTGGACCGTGGTCACCCACCGCAGGCCGGCGTCGAGCGCGGAAAACACGTGGCGCCACCCGTCCCCGGTCGCCACCCCTCCGTTCGCCCGGCTGGTCCGGTCGAGCCAGCCGAGGAGGGCCACCACCTGGTCCGCGGTGCCGGTCGGGTCGGCGTGCCACCGGTCGCGCTCTTGCCACAGGCCGATCTGGACCAGCGTGTGGACCCGAGCGCGGGGTTCGTCGAGGGCCAGCCGATAGCCGGCGCCCCGGCAGGTGAGGAGATAGCGCGGTTGGGCGGGGTCGGCCTCGATCTTCGCCCGGAGCCGGTGGATGGCGCTGTCGAGCGTCCGGCGCCCGACCCGACCCGCCGCAGCGCCGATCATGCCGGCCCGGTCCACCAGCCGGCCGGCGGCGGCGATCAACACCTCGAGCAGCGCCACGTCCACTGGTGTCAGGCCGACCTCGGCGTCGCCGTCGCGAACGACCCGCTGATCGAGGTCCACCGACCGATCCCCGAGCGCGAGCACCCGCCGAGGCGCGATCCGGGCGCCTACGGCCTGCTCGCCGCTCGGCAGCGGGACGAACCGGTACCCGGTGCCGAACACGGTGAGGAGGTGACGCGGGTGGGCCGGATCGTGCTCGATCTTGTCGCGCAGGCGGTGGACGGTCGAGTCGACCGCGCGGCTCAGCGTCCGATCGGAGTACCCCCAGACCTCGGTGAGCAAGGTGTCGCGCGGCACGTCGACCCCCGGCCGGTCCACCAGGAACCGGAGCAGAGTCCGCTCGCGCTCGGTCAGGGTGACGGGTCCGGTCGGTCCGTGGCCGGTCCCCGTCACCAGATCGATTCGGCCGTCGTGCACCAGCAGCAAGTCCACTCCACGCTCCCGATGCCCGCTCGACCGGTCCGGTGGTCGTCGTGGATCGATCGGGCGCTCCGCTCCGCGTGACCACCTGTCACACGTGCGAAGCAAACCCGCAGGGTCGGGCCCATACGGTGCGGGTGTCGACGGCGACGTCGACGAGGAGGGTGCCATGAAGTGGGTGATCACGCTGACGATCGCGCTCGGGTGCGGGGTGGAGCCGGAGGGGATCGACGACGCCTCGTTCCCCGAGGAAGGGGACGACGCTGCGTTGATGTTCGGGTCGACCGAGGACCCCCATCCGAACCCGGACAGCTGCAACGGGCGCGCGCTCGAGTACTGCTACTGCCGGGTGTTTCACCCGTGCTGGAGCGATCCGGCGCAGTGTGATCCGCTGACGGACTGCCTGAACGCGGCGGACGCGCAGTACACGTACTGCACCGACTACCCGCCCGGCCCGTCGTACCCCTGTCTCTTATACACATCTACCCCGAGTCGATCACGGAGTGCTTCCCCCTGCGGTAGCCGCCCGCCACCGGGGGGTGGTTCGTCGCCACCCCTCGGC
Source organism: Myxococcota bacterium (assembly GCA_040079715.1). Lineage (GTDB taxonomy): Bacteria > Myxococcota_A > UBA796 > UBA796 > JACKER01. The sequence continues at coordinate 1,874 of JBEBJW010000368.1, forward strand.
CGGGTCAGGGCGTGGTCACGGTGTCGCGCGCTCGCGGATCCGCCGGTAGCCCGTGATCCCCGCCATCAGCACCGCGCCGAACACCACCACCCCGACCGTCCCCCACACGAGGCTCATCGCGTCCTTCAGCACCACCACGAACACGATCCCGACCAGGAACAGCGTGGCGACCTCGTTCCAGATCCGGAACGACCGCGACGACCAGGTCGGCTCCCCCTGCTGGAGCGCCCGGTGGATCCGGTGGCACTGGAGGTGGTACCCGACGAGCCCCGCCACCAGCGCGAGCTTCACCTGGAGCCACACTGGCGGCGGCCAGAACAGGGGCACCATCGACGACCCGAACGCGACCGCGGCGATCGCGGCCGGCCAGGTGATGCCGAACCACAACCGCCGCGCCATCAGCCGGAGCTGGGGCTCGAGGACCGCGCGGTCCGCCGGGGACCGGTCGCGGGCCTCGGCGAGGTACACGAACAACCGCACGATGTAGAACAGCCCGGCGAACCACGCGACGATCGCGACGATGTGGAGCGCCTTCAGCGTCGGGTACAGGGAGGCCATCCCCTCCGATTACAGCGCGGTGAACGTCGTCGCCATCCCGGTCGACTTGTTCCCCGCGAGATCGACCGCGCACACCCGCACGCCGTAGATCGTGCCGGACCCGAGCCCGGTCAGCGCCCCCGGCGACGCGGTCACCCCGGAGAACCCGACGGTGCCGGCGTTGCAGCTCGTCGGCGCGGCGCCGGCGGCGTACACCGCGGTGTAGCTCGCGACCCCGGACCGGGCGTCGGTGTACCCGGCGAACGCGATCGACGCGCCCCCGGCCGACGGCGTGACCGTGATCGTCCCGTTCACCGGGACCACCGTGTCGAGGTCGACCGTGTCGCTGGCGGCGACCGTCGACTGGTTGCCCCAGGTGTCCTCGAACCACACCCGGACGGTCTTCGTGCCGTCCCCGGTGCTGGCGGCGATCGAGGTCGTGGCGGCGTAGGTCTTCCACGCGGTGCAGGTGGTGGTGTTCGACACGCACATCCGCGCCACCCCGCTCGCGTCGGTCGCGGTCAGCGACAGGCTCAACGTGCGGTTGTTGGTCCAGGCGGCCCCGGAGGCGATCGTCACGGTGCCGGTCGGCGCGATCAGCTCCGGGCGCGGCTTGCCGGTGGTGGTCACCCCGGCGCTCTGGTTGCCGGCGGCGTCGAGCCCGCAGATCCGCAGGCCGTAGGTGGTCCCGTTCGTCAGGCCGGTCAGCGAGGTCGAGGTCGACGCGCCGGTGTACGCGACGGTCCCGGCGTTGCAGGTCGACGGCGCGGTGGTCAGGTTGTACACCACCTTGTACGAGGCGATCCCCGAGGTCGCGTCGGTGAACCCGGACCACGACAGGTCGAGGCCGCCGTCGGTCGGGGCGACGGTGATCGCACCTCCGGTCGGCAGGGTCGCGTCGTACCCGATGCTGTCGGACACGGGGACGCTGACGTTGCCGTACGGGTCCTTGAACCACGCGTACACGGTCTTCGTCCCGGCGGTCGTGGTCGCGGTGTAGGTCGTGCTGGTGGTGTAGGCCGCCCACACCGTGCAGCTCGTCGCCGACACCCCGAGGCAGGTGAACGACACGCCGGACGCGTCGGTGGCCGACACCGCGACCGACAGGATCTTGTTGTTGGTCCACGCGGCGCCGCTGTTCAGGCTGATCGTGCCCCCGGTCGGCGGGTCGTACTCCGGGGCGACCGCCGCCGAGGCCGTCGCGCCGGTCGACAGGTTGCCCGCCACGTCGGTCGCGCAGGCCCGGAAGTAGTAGGTGGTGCCGTTGGTGAGGCCGGTCACGGTGGTCGACAGGCCGGTGCCGGTGTACGCCACGGTGCCCGAGGTGCAGGCCGCCGGCGAGCTCGTGCCGTACACCAGCGTGTACGACGCGATCCCGTTCGCGTCGGTGAACCCGGTCCACGACACCGCTGCGCTCGCGTCGGCGCCGGCCGCGGTGACCGTGCCGTTCGTGGGCTTCGTCGCGTCGAGCACGATCGTGTCGCTGACCATCGACGACACGTTGCCGTACGGGTCCTTGAACCACCCGTACACGGTCTTGGTGCCGGTGCCGGCGGTCACGGTCCACGCCTTGGTGGTGTCCATCGTGAACCAGGTCGTGCAGGTCGTGGTGTTCGACAGGCAGGCCGAGGCGACGCTGGTGTCGTCGGTGGCGGCGAGGGTCACCGTCGTCGCGGTGAGGGCCGTGTAGGCGGAGCCCGCGTTGATCACGATCGAGCCGGTCGGCGCGACGTACTCGGGGGCCGGCCGGGCGGACACGACCGAGCCGCCGGACACGTTGCCCGCGCCGTCGACCGCGCAGACCCGCCAGGCGTAGGTCGTGCCGTTGACCAGCGAGGCGATCGTGGTCCCGGCGCCGGCCCCCGTCCACACCGTGGTGGTGCAGTTCGCCGGCGCGACGGTCCCGGTCGCCTGGGCGACCTTGTAGCTCGCGACCCCGGCCCCGGCGTCGGTGAACCCGGTCCAGGCGAGGGTGACCGCCGCGTCGGCGCCGGTCGCGGTGACCGTGCCGTTCGCCGGGAGCGTGGTGTCGATCACGATCGTGTCGCTGACCTGCGCGCTCGCGTTGTCGTACGCGTCGCGGAACGTCGCGTACACGGTCCGGCTGCCGGAGCCGGCGTTCAGGGTCCACGGCAGCGAGGTCGCGTAGGTCTGCCAGCTCGTGCAGGTCGTGGTGTTCGAGATGCACATCGTCGCCGCGTCGGCCGACGCGAGCGTCAGCGTCACCGCGGCGGTCTTGGTGCCCGACGCGCCGCCGGCGATGGTGATCGTCCCGGTGGGTGCGGGGTGGGCGGCCTGGGTCACGGTGACGGTCCGGCCGGACACGACGACGTGACCGACGCGCTCGGCGCCAGTGTTCGGATCGGCGGACCACCCGAACGACGCGGTGCCGACGCCGCTGCCGTCGACGACCGGGAGCCAGCCCGCGTCGGACATCGCGGACCACGCGCAGCCGGCGTCGGCGGTGACCTCGACCGTGCCGCTGTCGCCGTCGGCGCCGGGGGTCAGGCTGGTCGTGCCGAGGCCGGTCACGCAGTCCGCGACCGCGGCGGCGAGATCGATCCGGGGGAAGGTGAGCCCGTTGCGGGCGTCGATCACGTCCACCCCGGTCTCGCGCAGCTTGGTCTCGACGTCGTCGGCGGTGGCGGACAGGTCGGCGCCGCGGAGCACCGCGACCGCGCCCGCGACGTGCGGGGAGGCCTGGGAGGTGCCGCCCATCACGTACCCGCCGGCGTTGATCAACGCGCCGGGGGCGAGCACGTCGAGGAAGCTCGCGCTGTTCGAGAAGCAGGTGACCTTGTCGGCGTAGCTCGAGCTGTCGTTGCAGCCGGACCAGCCGATCGCGCCGAGGTTCGAGTCGTACACCGCGCCGACCGAGAACGACGCCGCCGAGCACGCCGGCGACGCGATCGCGTTCGTGTACGCGTTGTTCCCCGACGCGACCACCACCGAGATCCCGGCCGCGTGGGCGCTGGTGATCGTCGCCGAGAAGATGTCGTTGCACGGCGCGGTGTAGCTGCCGCTGCCGAGGCTCATGTTGATCGCGACGATCCCGTACACGTTCTTGTTCGCGACCACCCAGTCGATCGCGGCGATGATGTCGGACGAGTACGCGAGGCTGCCGTTGAACACGTCGAGCGCGATGATGTCGGTCCCGGGCGCGACCCGCGCGACGATCGACGACACGTTGGTTCCGTGGCCGCTGGTGTCCTTCACCCCGTCGTCCGGCGCGTAGTCGGTCGCGTACACCACCCGGCAGGTCGACGGCGCCCCGACCGCGGTGCACGACCCGAGGTCGGCGCGGGTCCAGTCGGCGCCGGTGTCGAGCACCGCCACCGCGGTCCCGGTGCCGATGAACCCGTCGGCGGCGACGTCCGGCTGGTGGATCAGCGCCAGGCTCTCGGTCAGGGTCGCCTCGTGGGCGGCGTCCGGCTCGATCGCCACGATCCCCGGGATCCGGGCGAGGGCGGCGGCGCCATCGGCGTCGTCGGTGTGGACCACCGCCACCGGGAACGACCGGAACGCCCGGAGCGGGGTGACGTTGCCCGGGAGCCGCGCGACGAACGCGTCGACCACCGCGGCCGCGTCGACCACGCGGGCGTCCGCGGTCGAGCCGAGCTGGACCAGCCAGTCGGTGGGTCGGTCGGCGACGCCCGGGTCGAGCGGCGCGGGGGCGGCCCCGGTCGCGTCCTGGGCCGTGTCGTCGGCTGCGTCGGGCGCGGGCGTACAGCCAGTCAGCGCGACGGCGAGCCACCATCCGAGGGAACGGTTCATGCGTGGAGTCCTCGATTCGCCCCTCGGTCCGCCTGCCAGGCGAGTTCAACCGGTCGTCACCCGCTGATACCGGCGCATCGCCCGACCGACGTGCCATCGGCGGGCGACGGATGGGCGGCCCGGCCTCCGGCCGTCGGGCTCCGTCCGGGGCAGCCTCCTCGGCCCGCCGCCGGCCCGCTGCGCGTCCCGACGGCGGCCTGCGGGGTCTGCTCCGGCGGCCCCTCCGTGCGCCGCGCCGCCGCTCCGCGTCGGACGCGCGCACCGCGCCCTCCCGGATCCCTGCCGCGGGCGACGCGGGGCGGTCGGAATCTGTCCGGGAACCCCGATCGACCCGACGCGAACCCGTCCGCGGCGGCGGGAGCGGACCGATCCACTGAGTGGGAGGCGGTCCGCGGCGGCGGGAGCGGACCGATCCACTGGCTCGGAGGCGGTCCGCGGCGGCGGGAGCGGACCGATCCACTG
>JBEBJW010000369.1:0-6638 GCA_040079715.1 Myxococcota bacterium
GGTGGTCGTCGAGGCCGTCGCCGTCCGGGTCGCCGACCGGCTCGTCCGCGGTCGGGACGCCGTCGTCGTCGTCGTCGGGGTCGAGCGGGTCGACCAGGCCGTCGCCGTCGGAGTCGACCATCCCCTCGTCGCCGTCGAGCCACCCGTCGTCGTCCGAGTCGGGGTCCAGCGGATCGGTGTCGACCGCCGCCTCCTCCAGGTCGGTCAGCCCGTCCTGGTCGAGGTCCTGGTCCGCCGGGATCTCCGCGTCGGCGCCGTCGCAGTCCTGGTCGATCCCGTCGTACGGCGTCTCGACCACCCCGGGGTGGATCCCGGCGTCGCCGTCGTCGCAGTCGGAGCCGTCCGGGACCGCGCCCCGCGGCGGATCGCACCCGAGCCACGGGGCCCCCGTGCCGTCGCCGAACCCGTCGTCGTCGGCGTCCGGCCAGTACGCGTCGACCGACGCCGGATCGAGCGACGGATCGTCGTCGTCGACCGCGCCGTCGCAGTCCTCGTCGCCGCCGCCGCACTGCTCGGCCTCGCCGGGGTTGACGGTGGGGTCGGCGTCGTCGCAGTCCCCGGCCTCGGACGCCCAGTCGACCCCGGGCGCCCGACAGTCGACCACCGGGGTCGCGGCGGGGTCGCCGTACCGGTCACGATCGGCGTCGGGCCACCACGGCACGTCGACCACGTCGTCGTCGACGGCGCCGTCGCAGTCGTCGTCGAGGTCGTTGCACTGCTCGGCCGCGCCGGGGAACGCCTGGAGGTCCGCGTCGTCGCAGTCGTCGCCGAGGTCCGCCACCCACCCGACCCCGGGGGCGGTGCACGCGTCGATCGGCGCGCCCGCCCCGTGCCCGTCGCCGTCGGCGTCGAAGGACCAGCTCCGGGGGGCCCCGACGCCGGGGTTCAGGTCGGCGCAGTCGGACGGCGCGGCCGCGAGCCCCGGCCCGACGGCGCACGCGACCACCGGCTGGGACGCGTCGCCGACCCCGTCCCGGTCCTGGTCGAGCCAGAAGGTGGACCCGACGGTGACGAACGCGTCGCTGTCGTCGCAGTCGGAGCCGTCGGCGACCCAGTTCCCGCCGCCGCAGTTCCACGCGACGCTCGCCGGGTCACCGAACCCGTCGGCGTCGGCGTCGAAGTGGCGCCAGGCGACGAACGGCCCCACGTCGGCGCTGTCGACCAGGCCGTCGCAGTCGTCGTCGACGCCGTCGCAGGTCTCGAGCGCGCCGGGGTACACGTCGGCGTCGTGATCGTCGCAGTCGACCATCGCCGCGAGCCCGTCGCCGTCGTCGTCGAGGAACGCGCCGAGGTCTCCGGACGGCCCGCCGAACGCGCCGATGTCGGACCGGGACCCGTCCGGGCCGGCGATCGCGGGGTCTCCGGCGTCGATCAGCGGGCTGCCGGCGGCGGGCGCGAGCTGGGCCACGTCGCACCCGGAGGCGGCGCCGACCAGCCCCGGATCGACGTCGACCGTGGTGTGCAGGCCGAGGATCCCGTCGTACGGCTCGCTGGCGTTCCCGTCGAACCAGTCGTAGTCCTCGGACCGGATCGGGTCGCCGGCGAGCTCGAGCACGACCCCGCCGGTGTTCCCGACGAACAGGCCGTTCGCGACCACGATCTCCGGCGCGTCGCCGAACCCGCGGATCGCGCTGCCCTCGGGGGCGTCGTTGTCGACGAACAGGTCGTTCACCACCGCCGCGCGGCGGGCGATCACCGCCCCGCCCGCCGATCCGGCGGTGTTGCCGGAGAACACGCAGCCCTCGACCGACGCGGACTCGCCGGTGTCGAGGTTGCCGAGGTCGATCGCCCCGCCGTCCTCGGCCGCGGCGTTCGCGCAGAACATCGAGGTCGACACCGCGATCCCCTCGGTGGTGCCGATCGCCCCGCCGTCGCCCGCGTCGTTCCCCTCGAACCACGACCGGTCGATCACGCAGCCGGCGTCGCCGTCGCAGAACACCGCCCCGCCGTACACCGGCGTCGTGGCCAGCTCGTCGACGAGGTTGCCGACGAACCGGACCCCGTCGACGGTCAGCCCAGCGGCCCCGCCGTTCGCCGCGATCGCCGCCCCGCGCTCGTCGGCGACGTTGGAATCGAACACCGCGTCGACCACGACCACCACGGCGTCGCGGACCCGGAGGCCCCCGCCGATCCCGCCGTCGTCGCGGACCGACCGGGCCTCGTTCGCCGCGAACCGCGTCCCGACCACCACCCCGGCGCCCGACCGGACGTACAGCCCGCCGCCGAACCCGGTCCCGCTGTCGGCCAGCAGGTCCTGGGCGAGGTTCCCGGTGAACGCGCCGCCGGACACGGTGAGCTCGCCGCCCTCGACGTACACCCCGCCGCCGCGGCCGGCGATCCCGCCGCTGACGGTGACCTCGGCGAGCTCGAGCGTGAGGTCGGTGGCGTACAGCCCGCCGCCGTCGCCGCCCGCGCTGCACCCCGCGATCGCGACCCGCCGCAGGGTGGCGGTGCCGGACACGAGGTAGGCGCAGCCGCCGTCGCCGCCGTCGACCCCGTTCGCGAGGGCCGCGTCTTCGAGGGTCACCGCAGCCCCGTCGAGCTCGAGCGCCCGGTGGAGGCCCCCGCCGTCGAGCGTGAACCCGCGGAGGGTCGGGGCGCCGCCGGTGATCGTGACCGCGGGGCCTCCGGCGGCGACGATCACCGTCGCGGCCGCCCCGCTGGACCCGACGAGCTCGACCGTCCGGTCGACGGTGAACCCGCCGTACACCCCGGCGTGGACCACGATCCGATCGCCGGTGACCGCCGCGCCGACCGCCGCCGCGGGGTCCGGGTACGGCTGGCCGAGCCCGACGTGCAGATCCGACGCGCGCGCGACGGTGGGGAGCGCGAGGGCGACGAGGCCGCCGACGAACCGTCCGCCGACGACCCGTGCGGTCGCGTACCGTCCGGTCGCGTACAGTCCGGTCGTGCCCAGGCGCGCGGTGGCCATCCGGGCGAGTGTACCAGGGATCGCGGTACGCTCGGGCATGACCCACGTGACCCCCGCCGGTGGCGCCCAGGAAGACCTCGCCCTCGTGGGCCCGCAGCGCCGGCTGACCGAGCTGTCGCTGGCGCTCACCACCGTGCTCGAGCTGATCCGCGGGTTCCGGGTGCTCCACTTCGTCGGGCCGTGCGTGACGGTGTTCGGCTCGGCCCGGTTCGCGGAGGACCACCCGTACTACGCGCTCGCCCGGGCGGTCGGCGCCGAGCTGTCGAAGGTGGGGTTCACCGTGATGACCGGCGGCGGTCCGGGGATCATGGAGGCGGCGAACCGCGGGGCGAAGGACGCGAACGGCCCGTCGATCGGGGTCAACATCGAGCTGCCGTTCGAGCAGCAGGCGAACCCGTACGTCGACCGGGTGGTCACGTTCCGCCAGTTCTTCGTCCGGAAGCTGATGCTGCGCAAGTACGCGTACGCGTTCGTGGTCCTGCCGGGCGGGTTCGGGACCCTCGACGAGGTGTTCGAGACGTTGACGTTGGTTCAGACCGCGAAGATCGAGCGGTTCCCGGTGGTGCTGATGGGGCGCGACTATTGGGCGCCGTTGCTCGGGTTCCTCGAGCAGATGGTCGCGGCCGGCACGATCGCGCAGGCAGACGTGGACGCGATCCATGTCACCGACGACCCGGTGGCGGCGGCGGCGGTGGTCCGCGACGTGGCGCTGGCGCGGTTCGGGCTGTCGTACGGGCCGCGGATCAAGCCGCGGTGGTGGCTGTTCGAGCGGTGGGCGCTGTGAAGGCGGGAGGTGGGACGGGACGCCACCCGGAGCTCCCCGTCCCCGGCCGACGGGCGGATCCCAGAACCGCCCGCCGGGTGCGGTCGAGCGGACCGCGCTCCGACCGGTTAGCGAGGCTGGATGTGGGTCCTCGCGATCGTGGGGTGCGGGTACGGTCCCAGCGAGGACCGGTCCGTGCGGGTGTGGGAGATGCAAGACCACGAGGGCGCCGCCCTCGCCGCCCGCGACGCGATCCTCGCCGGCGACCTCGACGCGCTCCACGCCGCTGGGGCGGACCTCGCGCGGCCGGACGAGGTCCCGGGGATCCCCGCCGCCGGGCGCGCCCCGCTCGACGCCGTCCGGGCCCACGGCCAGGCCCTCGCCGCGCTGCCGGACCTCGAGCCGGCGCAGCGGACCGACGCCGCCCATCACCTCGTCGCGATGACCGCGGCCTGCGCCGCCTGCCACCACGCGCTGGCGGTCGAGGCGGTCGCGCCGCTGTCCGCGGCCCCGCGCGACGCCGTGTGGACCGCGCTCGTGTTCGAGTCCGAGGACCGGTGGCAGACCGTGGTCCGCGGGATCGGGGCCGAGACCCCGTCCCTCGCCGCCGCCACCGACTGGGCGGACCGCCGTGACGTGGTCGCCCGGCTGCTCGACGAGCGCCGGCTGTAGACGCGCGGTCTTCGTTCGTCCACGGGGTGATCCGCCGACCGGCGGTCGCCGTAGAACCGATGGGGCCCCTGATGACGCACCACCCTCCCGACGACCTGTTGGCCGCGCACGCCGCCGGCGCTGCCGACGACGCCGAGGCGTTGCTGGTCGCGACCCACCTCGCGCTGTGCCCGGTGTGCCGCGACGCGTGCGCGGCCCTCGACGCCGTCGGCGGCGCGCTGCTCGGCGCCGGCGCGGTGCTCCCCGGCGATCCCGGACCCGCCGGACCGTCGGTCGGGATGTCCGCCGACGCGCTCGACGCGGCCCTCGCCGCCACCCTCGGCCGGCTCGACGCGCCCGACACCGACGTTCCGCGCCCGATGCCGCCCGCCGACGGCCCGAACGACCTGCCGATGCCGCTCCGGGCCCTGACCGGCCCGCTGTCGGCGATCCCGTTCCGGGCGGCGGCCCCCGGGATCTGGAAGTTCGAGCTGCCGCAGTCCCGCCCCGGACGCCCGGTGTGCCTCGTGTCGCTCCGGCCGGGCCTGGTGGTCCCGCCGCACCGCCACAGCGGCGCCGAGCGCGGCCTCGTGCTGACCGGCGGGTTCGCCGACGAGACCGGCCACTACACCCGCGGCGACGTGTCGTTCCGGACCCCCGACGAGGCCGAGCCGCACCACCAACGGATCGACGACGGCGAGCGGTGCGTGGTGCTGATGGTCGACGACGGCCCGAAGATCCCCACGACCTGGCTCGGGCGGGTGGTGAACTTCCTGTTCGGGATGTGAGCGAGATAGCCTCGGGACCGGAGGTGGACGTGCCGGCCCAGATCGTGATCTTCGGGGCGTCGGGGGATCTCACGTCGCGCAAGCTCGTGCCGGCGTTGCTCCGCAACTACGCGTCGGGCGCGCTCAAGGGCGGGGTCCAGGTGATCGGCGTGTCGCGGACCGAGAAGTCGGACGACGCGTGGCGGACCGAGCTCGCGGAGGGGCTGTCCGGCCCGCTGAAGGACGCGTGGATCCGGTTCGCCCCGAGCTTCCACTGGGTGGCGGCGGACGCGGCGGTGCCGGAGCAGCTCGACGCGCTCGCGGGCCGGCTCGACGCGCTGGCCCAGGGGTTCGGCGGGGACCCGGCGGCGGTCGGGCGCCTGTTCTACCTCGCCCTCGCCCCGGACCTGTTCGGCCCGGTGGTGTCGAGCCTCGCGAAGCGCGGGATGTTGACCAGCGCGCCCGGCGCGACCGTCGGCTGGCGGCGGGTGGTGCTCGAGAAGCCGTTCGGCACGGATCTGCCGACCGCCCGGGCGCTGAACCAGGAGCTGATCACCTGGCTCCGGGAAGACCAGGTGTTCCGGATCGACCACTACCTCGGCAAGGAGACGGTCCAGAACATCCTCGCGTTCCGGTTCCAGAACTCGATCTTCGAGCCGCTGTGGAACCGGAACCACATCGAGTCGGTCGAGATCTCGGTCTGCGAGACGGTCGCGATGGAGGGCCGCCGCGGCGCGTACTACGACCAGGCGGGCGCGATCCGCGACATGGTCCAGAACCACCTGATGCAGCTGCTGGCGCTGATCGCGATGGAGCCGCCGGGGTCGCTCCAGGCGGAGGCGGTCCGGAGCGAGAAGGTCCAGGTGGTCCAGTCGCTCCGGCGGTTCGCCCCGCACGAGGTCGCGTCGCACGTGGTCCGCGGCCAGTACGTCGCCGGGCCCGGCCGGGATCGGGCGTACCGCCAGGAGCCCGGGGTCACGCCGACCTCGCGCACCGAGACCTACGTGGCGATCCGGGCCCTGGTCGACAACTGGCGGTGGAGCGGCGTCCCGTTCCTGCTGCGGACCGGCAAGGCGCTCGACAAGGCGTTCACCGAGGTCGTGCTCCGGTTCCGGACCCCGCCGGTCGATCTGCTGAACGGCCCGGTCCCGTCGGGGGCGTGCGCGCTCCGGCCGAACACGCTGCGGATGCTGATCCAGCCGGCGGAGGGGATGCGGCTGTCGTTCCTGGTCAAGGCGCCGGGGGCCGGGATGGTGATGCGCCCGGCGGAGCTCGGGTTCGACTACAGCGATCTGGCGATCGGCGAGACGCCGCCGGCGTACCAGCGGCTGCTGCTCGACGCGCTCGAGGGCAACGCGACCCTGTTCCTGCGCGGCGACGAGGTCGAGGCGGCGTGGGGGTTCGTCGACGCGATCCGCGCCGGGTGGGAGGAGGCGGATCCGCCGGTCCACCGGTACCCGGCCGGGTCGAGCGGTCCGGACGCGGCCGAGGGGCTGTTCCACGGGTGCGAGGGCATCTGGAGCAC